>NZ_JADEXN010000360.1 GCF_015207075.1 Zarconia navalis LEGE 11467 | reverse complement strand
ACAAATTTCCGACCCAAACCTAACACGATAAGATTCAAAAGAGCTCGCCAGACACCGCACATCTTCATCGGCAAATTCTTCGAATAGTTCGGAAAATCTGATGTGCCCGATTCGATTCCCATTCGAGTGAGATATTTCTTTACGAGAACCCTTTATGGATAATAACGATATCATCAAACAATTACTCATGTTCGGCATTGGAACCACATCTTTGGTGACGGAGAAACTTCGAGAAGTCAGCGATCGATGGGTTCGAGAAGGAACCATCGACTCCGAACAAGCCACGAATTTTGTGGACGAGCTAATGGGTCAGATCGAATCCGAGCAAGGAAACGTGAGGCATTACGCAGAACAGCAGATTCGCAACATCATGCAAGATTTGGGGGTGTCTCGTCAAAAAGAGGTGGATGAATTGCGCGGTCGGATCGATCGCCTCGAACGGCAAGTACGGGAATTAGAAAATAAGCGCTGGCGCTAAGGCGATAAGTTGATGGTAGGATGAATTCTCATTGCTCGACTCACTTAGGAGGATCGGTTTTGCGAACCATTCTAATCAGTTTGGCGGTTATGGTTGTCTGTGGTGTATTCGTCGTTTTCACGCAGGTTTACGGTCAAAAACAGCCCACAACCGCCACCGAAAATCCATCCATGACTCAAACGATAGCTCCAACGACAGAGGACACCCCGACAGGAAACCTCGCCTCTGCGCCGGCACCATCCACCATCACTTCTGCAGAAGATACCGATAGCGAAATGGAAGAAGTTATTACCACCGATTCCGGTCTTGGATACGTTAAGCTCGTCGAAGGAGATGGCGCAGCTGCCCAAAGCGGTCAAACGGTTTACGTTCACTACACCGGAACCCTCGAAGACGGGACGAAATTTGATAGTTCCCGCGATCGCAACCAGCCCTTTTCCTTCAAACTCGGTGCCGGTCGGGTGATTAAAGGTTGGGATGAAGGCGTGGCGCTGATGAAAGTGGGCGATCGCTTCAAACTGATTATTCCACCCGAATTAGGCTATGGCGCGCGCGGGGCCGGTGGTGTCATTCCCCCCAATGCCACGCTGATTTTTGATGTAGAGCTGCTGAGAATCGCTTAGAACCGCTCTTTACTTTTCCACCTTTTTTAGGTTGGCTCTTTTAAATTGGCTCTTTAGCGATCGCCCGCGATCGCGTCTGCCGCTTTTTCGGCGATCGCAATTGCGGGTGCGTTCGTATTCCCACTGACGATCGCGGGCATTATCGAAGCATCCACCACCCGCAATCCTCGAGTGCCGCGTACTTGCAGTCGATCGTTGACGACCGCGAGGCGATCGTTGCCCATTTTACAAGTCCCCACGGGATGGTACAAGCTTTCGGTAAACGCGCGAATGTACTCGTCAATGTCGCCATCGCTTTGCACCTCGATCCCCGGAAGGAATTCCGCGCCTCGAAATGCATCGAATGCTGAGGCTTGGAGAATTTGGCGGGATAGAGCAATTCCCGATCGCACCACCTGCCAGTCAGCCTCCTCACTCAGGTAGTTTGGCTCGATAATCGGTGCGGCCAACGGGTCGGGGGAGCGCAAGTCGATGTAGCCGCGACTGTGAGGGCGCAACGGTGTCGAACCTAAAGTAAATCCGTACCCTTTAGGTTTGGTAAACCCGTGATTGACAAAATAGGCCGGAGCGAAATGGAGTTGTAAATCCGGTACGGTTAAATTCGATCGCGTCTTCACAAACGCTCCCGCCTCTCCCACGTTAGAGGTGAGAGGCCCTCGTCCCAAGAGAAAGTATTTCAAAGTATTGGCAAGGGTTTTAGCACCCTCGAGAGAAATCGGCTGGGTACATTCGCACACCACCCCCGTCACCGAATGGTCTTGCAAATTTTGTCCCACTCCGGGCAAATCCACCACCACGGGAATTTCGAGCGCCTGCAAGCGATCGCCCGCACCGACTCCAGAAAGCATCAGCAGTTGGGGAGAATTCACCGCCCCCCCGCACAGAATCAATTCCCTTCGGGTGCGGACTCGTTCGGTGGAGCCATCCTCGCGCGCGAATTCCACCCCCACAGCCCATCTTCCATCCCACAGCAGGCGAGTTGCCCGAGCGTCCGTTAGTACCGTCAAATTCGAGCGCTGGCGGCAGGGTTTGAGATAGGCTGTGGCGCTGCTGTGACGGCGACCGCGTTTTTGCGTCACTTGGTAATACCCGACCCCCTCTGGTTCTGGGGTATTGAAATCTTCCGTGTAGGGCAAACCTATCGAGCGAGCGGCGGCAACAAAAGCGTGGGATAAGGGGCTAGTGTAGGGGCGATCGGTCACATTGAGCGGCCCGCCCGTTCCATGGTAGACCGATCCGCCCCGCTCTTGATGTTCGGCTTTTTTAAAGTAGGGGAGCAAGTTGGAAAAACCCCAGCCTGAGTTGCCCAATTCCTGCCAGCGATCGTAGTCCCAGCGATGTCCTCGAATGTAAATACTGGCATTGAGAGAACTGCTACCGCCGAGAACCTTGCCCCGAGGCCAGTAAAGCGAGCGATCGTGTAATTTCGACTGCGGTTCGGTTTGATACGCCCAGTCGCAGTGGGTGCGGAACAGTTGAGAAAATGCCGCTGGAATCTGAATTTCCAGTCGGAGATCGCGCGAACCGGCTTCGAGCAATAAAACGGTTGTTTGTGGGTTTTCCGTCAGACGGTTGGCCAGCACGCAGCCCGCAGATCCGCCGCCAACAACGATGTAGTCGTAGGTGGGATTTAACATTATAAGGACGCAGATGGGGGAGATGGCACAAACGGAAGAATTTTCAGAAGTTTAATCTCTCGAAGCGTTCTTCTACGAGTCTGTGAAAAAGCAGTTTATGGGTTATTTTCTTTAGACTCCGTGTATTTTTCTCCTGATTCCAAGAGTCTTCTATTTTTTCAATTTCGCTATTTTAACCTAACTCTGTCAACAATAATCGCTCCTACGAACCCGAGATTACCCGAATCAGCCTTTAATTCCCGTAATCTTGCAAGCCGAGCGATCGTAGAATTGGGTAGGGTAATTTCTAGTTGCAAGAAGTTGCCCTACCTGTTAGATAGACTGTAAAACGATCGAGGGTCGCACTCACCACCGTCTGGCTACATCCATCTTTGAAAACCGAGTGCAGGGAGACGAAAGCCTAGTTTAAAGTCTATAATTATAGAAGTGGGCTATGCTCGAAATTATTTGTACTATTAAGAACCACCACCTCCTGAGTGGCTGATTATGAAACAAACCAAGGCTAATGTGGCAAATCAAAAACAATTGTTATTGGTTGATGACGATCCCAACTTAATTTTACTCGTTAAAGATTATCTAGAATTTCGCGGCTACGAAGTATTAACTGCTGGTAATGGTATTGAGGCAATCGATAAGTTGAAAGAAGGGAAAATTCCCCATTTGATTATTTGCGATGTCATGATGCCAGAAATGGATGGTTATACCTTTGTCAAGCAAATTCGAGATGATTCGACAATCAACTGGATTCCAGTCATCTTCCTTTCGGCAAAAGGCCAAAGCAAAGATCGAATCAAGGGACTGGGTATTGGTGGCGATGTTTATATGGTGAAGCCTTTCGAGCCAGAGGAACTTGTAGCACAAGTAGAGGCGACCCTCAAATACGCCTCTCGCAGACCCAAGCCTACAGGTGTAGACAACGCACCTCAACTCCCGGTAAGGGCGAATGTAGAGTTAACACCCACCGAGCAAAAGGTTGTCAATTGGGTGGCTCGGGGAATGGCCAACCGAGAGATCGCGCGAGAAATGAATGTGAGCCAGCGCACCATTGAAAGCCACGTTTCTAATATGCTCGCCAAAACGGGTTTACACAATCGGACGGAATTAGCTCGCTGGGCGATCGAAACCAACATTGCCTAAACGATATTGCCTAACTCATATAGCGAACGCACTTTCGAGCGCATCGAGCTTAGCTTGTCGGCGTGCGAGTTCTTCTGGGGTGCGAGGAACTCTGCTGCCTGGCTCGAACGATCTAGATGCGACTTGTTATCTATTGTGACTTGCTTTATTTTTGCCGATGGCTTCATCCAAAATCAAGCTGCTCTATCGGTTGCACTCGATGAGTTTTTTTCGAGTTTAGAACCCAACATTTATTAATAGATATAAGGGTATAAAATTATATGGTGACTTCACTAAGCCGTCTGTCTATTTTTGTGGACGGTAATAATATGTTCTACGCGCAGCAAAAAAATGGGTGGTTTTTCGACCCCAGGCGCGTTCTCGAATATTTTAGGACGGAACAAAGCGAAACGATGTTGGTCAATGCTTTCTGGTATACCGGACTCAAAGACCACCAAGACCAGCGAGGATTTCGCGATGCTCTGATCAGTTTGGGATACACCGTCCGCACCAAAATTCTCAAAGAATATTACGATGATAGTTCGGGTCGATATTCTCAAAAAGCTAATTTAGATATCGAAATTGTCATCGATATGTTTAATACTGTCGAGCAGTACAATCGTGTAATTCTGTTCAGTGGTGATGGAGATTTCGAGCGAGCGATCGAACTGTTGAGATCGAAGAACACCCACATCACCGTAGTTTCTACCGAAGGTATGATTGCCCGAGAACTCCGCAATGTGACCGATCGATATATCGACCTAAATTTAATCCGTAACAAAATTGAAAAAGTTGAATTTTAAATTCGGAATTTAAAATCTAAACTAGACTTACAAACAGGGGTCGAATTCATCTTGTTTGAAAAGAACAAAAGTCTTAAAGGGAGCCTTCTTTTTTATTGAAAAAGGCTCTTTTTTAGGTGGATAGATCGGTTACTCAAAATCTCTGATTTTACGGTGCTGGAATCTTCATCACCACAATAAATTGAAATCGATCGCATTCCTTTTCATGGATTAAATGTTTTGCAAGCCGTTGGCGAAGGAAAATTAAACCCAACCTCCAGACTATCTACTTTTTGAAGACTGCCAATGCAGCACTCTCGACACAGCTATCTCGGTTGAAATGGATTCACAGTATAGCCGATCGTTTTCTGAAGATCGAGTATCGCAGATTCGCTCCCGAAGTTAACTGGATCTATTAGACTAGGGGAATCTCAAATTCGGTGAGTCTAGAGTAAAGACACCCCACACAATCGTTTACCATTCTCGATCGATTTCGAGAAACAGACCCCAAAATCACAGACGAAGGAGAACAAACTCATGACACAGAACACCTCCGATCGAATTATTATTTTCGATACCACCTTGCGCGATGGCGAACAGTCGCCGGGAGCAACCCTCAACGTCGATGAAAAGCTCACCATCGCCCGCCAACTCGCACGACTGGGGGTGGATATCATCGAAGCCGGATTCCCCTATGCCAGTCCGGGGGATTTTGAAGCGGTGTCAAAAATTGCCCAGGCGGTGGGAACCGAGAATGGGCCGACAATTTGCGGTTTAGCCCGTGCCTCCAAAAAAGATATCGAAGCCGCAGGCAAAGCCTTACAAGATGCCGCGCGAGGTCGCATTCATACCTTTATCGCCACCTCGGATATCCACCTCGAATACAAACTTCGCAAAACCAGAGCAGAAGTTTTAGCGATCGTGCCAGAAATGGTTGCTTATGCCAAAACCTTCGTTGATGATGTCGAATTTTCCCCGGAAGATGCGGGACGCTCCGATCCGGAATTTTTGTATCGAGTTCTCGAAGCGGCGATCGCGGCTGGAGCCACCACCGTCAATATTCCCGATACCGTAGGAT
>NZ_JADEXN010000359.1 GCF_015207075.1 Zarconia navalis LEGE 11467 | reverse complement strand
GCTTTTGCACTCAGTTAGTGGAACAGACGGGAGTTGCCGCATCCCCCGGTGCGGGATTCGGGAAAGCCGGGGAAGGTTATGTGCGATTTGCCCTAGTTCACGAACCCCCGGTATTGGAAGAAGCAGTGGCGAGGATGGCAAAGTTTTTGGGACGAGGTTCGTAGTGGTTATGGAGTCACTTCAACCGCATCTGAAGGCAAGTCGGTAGGAAGTGGCGCAGATTGAGAATGCACCCACGCGCCGGAACCCAGTAAAACCACAACGATTGGAATTAGCTTAATCAGGGTCGCTTCGGACAGCCTAACTTTGATTTCAATCCCGTCAGGTTCTTGTGCCGGAGGTGGAGTTTGCTTGGTTAAAAACATGGGTCAAATCCTTGTTATCCAAGGGTGTTAGCAAAAACTCAGTCGTCGATTTGGCGATCGCCTCTGGGCAATCTCAGACCGATATTTATATTTTGCCTAAATTTCTTTATGGTTGCAACTATTTGCCTAAATAATTTTAGGTAATATTTGCTATCTTAGAGAAAAAGTGCAGTAAAACCCTTATGGACAGCACGAAACCCCAATCGAAAATTTCCCAACTCCGAGAGCAGGCGGAATTAACTCAACTAGAGCTATCGCAACTCGTCGGCGTGACGGAAACCACCATTGCCAACTGGGAAAAAGGCAGAAGCGGTCTGGAGTGGATCGAACGCCTGATTCGGTTGTGCAACGCTCTCGATTGCCAGCCGCAAGACTTGATTGAATACATTCCTGCTGCCGAATCCTCCGAACCACAAGCAAAGCCCAAGACCAAGACGCTATCCCAACTACGCCAGCTTTTAAATACCGATCGACCACCTCAGTCCAACCCAGCTAAACCCACGATTCAATCTAACGGACTGGAGGTGGGGGAATAATGAGGATTTTGATCGATGCTGACACGATCGTAGAAATCTTGCTCAATCGGAGTGGGATTGTCGAGAAGGTTGAAAGCTTGTGGAATGTTTTGGAAGAGGGGCAGATAGAGGCATATCTGTCAGATATTGGCGCAGACAAAATTCGCAGCTTTGCTGAGCATATAAGCGATCCTATCAGTGCCAATGAAATTGTCTTAACTATCCAAAAACATCTCCAAATCTGTCCGGTTGACGAGATGATTCTTCAACATGTTAGATTATCTGCTTTAGAAGATTATGAATCCGCTGTTGAGGTATCTTGTGCCTTGGCTCTGGATATGGGTGCAATTGTTACGCATAAACCCTCAGATTTTGCTAAAGCAAACTTCTCGATTATTTCTGTAGGTGAGTTGCCAGAACGACAACATCTGGAAGACCAGATTCAATCTACAAAAAGTGAGAAATCTGGTAAAAATGTGAGCTTAGAAGCATTAGAAAACGCTTTAAAAGAAGCTGGAAGGCAGCCAATGGCAGAGCCATATATTTCTGAGTTCGATGACTTCGCTCTTTTGCTTCTTTTGTAATCAACGTTTCTTTAGGTAATGAATGGAATCCTTTATTGATGATGGCTAAACGAATAACCTGACTGTTTTAAAAAGATTGTGTTAACCTCAAATCTCAAAGTTATTCGTTTAGTCGAACCTGACGTAGGCTCAAACAAGGCTAAATTTTATAACGTGAGCTGGTAATCAGTCGGGAATTTTCCACAGTTCAATTTCCAAGCATTACCGGCCCGCATTCAACACTCGTTCTGCCGTTAAATTCAACTGAGGAAACGTCGGAGATGAAATTGCCTCTTGCTCGGTAAAACGTTGTTCTCGGTAAGAGTCTCCCTCCAGCGTCAGCACCAACACCAGTTGACGCAGCGGATCGATTAACCAATACTCGGGAATTCCTCGTTGTGCGTATTCTCGTCGCTTTTCAACATAATCTCGGTCGTAGTTCGGTTCCCCCGGTTCGCCGGGAGATACTACTTCAACTACCAACAGAGGTACGGGTTTGTCGTAGCGCAGAAGCGACTGTTTTTCCGAGATAACCGCCTCGTAAGATGCTTCCGAATGTACCGTTAAATCGGGTTCGCGTGCCGTTACCGCACTCGAACTCACTTCAATTAAATGCTTGTTGCCGATGCGATAGGGAGGAATGCCGAGTTGAGCGAAAGTCATCGCCAGAAAAAAGGCGATCGAGATATTTAATGCACTCTCAGCCCCCATTTTGACTAATACTCCATTAACCAGTTCGTATCGAGTATCAGTCCCATCGTCATAATTCAGGTACTCCTGAAGCGTCATTCGTCGGTGGGTTGAGATCGTCATCGATCGAGCCTCTTGCAATTACTCTTATTTTAAGTTGTAGGATGTGTTAGACGGCGAAAAATCTTGACATTTCAGGAAACTCAACAATCCGTCTAACGCATCGCCATCAGATATATACAAACGGGTTTATGCGTTACGACGGATTTGAAATTTTTCGTAGATGACATAAATGGTTGCCGTCTAACACATCCTACCTTTGCTTCTCTCCCCGTCTCTAATTTGGCTCGATTGCAACTATTCAACACGGGTAGGGGTCAACGGCCGTTGACCCCTACTGACGACTGACAACTAACCGCTAAAAACTCGATCGCCCTGCAATTGCCCCCTGCAACTTCTCCAATACCTGAGACAACGCCATCGAACCCAACTCCCCAGAGGCGCGGGTGCGAACGCTCAAACTCTGCGATTCCACTTCCTTCGCCCCCACAACCGCCATCACCGGGATTTTCGCTTTCTCCGCATTGCGAATCGACTTACCCAACCGTTCGTGACTGGTATCGGCCTCAGCGCGAATCCCCACCAGCCGCATCTGCGCCGCCACATCTCGGGCGTAGGGCAGAAACTCGTCGCTAACGGGCAGCAACCGCACCTGTTCCGGGGCCAGCCACAGGGGGAAGTCTCCGGCATACTCTTCGATCAGGATACCAATCAGCCGTTCGAGGGAACCGAAGGGGGCGCGGTGAATCATCACCGGACGCTGGCGAGAACCGTCTTCGGCGACGTATTCCAACTCGAACCGTTCGGGCAAATTGTAGTCCACCTGGACGGTTCCTAGCTGCCATTCCCGATCGAGAACGTCTCGGAAGATAAAATCGAGTTTGGGACCGTAGAATGCCGCTTCTCCGGGCGCTTCAAAGGACTCCATCCCCAAGGTACTCACGGCGTGGCGAATGGCATTTTCCGCCTTGTTCCACGCTTCCTCAGAACCGATGTACTTATCGGAGTCGGGATCGCGGAAACTCAATCGGGCGCGGAAATCTTTCAATTGCAAACTGTCGAACACCGACAAAATCAGATCCACCACGTTGAGGAATTCCGATTCCAACTGTTCCGGGGTGACGAACAGGTGGGAATCGTCCACGGTAAACCCACGGACCCGAGTTAATCCGCCGAGTTCCCCAGACTGTTCGTAACGGTAGACGGTGCCGAACTCCGCCAATCGCATGGGCAAATCCCGATACGATCGCAACTCGCTTTGATAGATTTGGATGTGGAACGGACAGTTCATCGGCTTGAGGACGAATCCCTGTTCGTTGGCGGCCGCTTCCTCATCCTCCGCCATCATCGGGAACATATCTTCCTTGTATTTCTGCCAGTGTCCCGAGATTTTAAACAAGTCGATGCGGGCGATGTGGGGAGTGACGACACCGAGATAGCCTCGTTTGACCTGTTCTTCTTTGAGGAAGTTTTCCAGGGTCGATCGCAAAATGGTGCCTTTGGGAGTCCACAGGGGCAACCCAGGGCCGACGGGATCGGAAAAGACGAACAATCCCAACTCTTTGCCGACTTTGCGGTGGTCGCGCTTGATGGCTTCGGCTTTGCGCCGCTTGTACTCCTGCAACTGTTCGGGGGTTTCCCAGGCGGTTCCGTAGATGCGCTGAAGTTGGGCGTTGTTGGCATCGCCGCGCCAGTACGCCCCGGCAACGGTTTCGAGATCGATCGCCTTGGGGTGCAAATCGGCGGTACTTTCGACATGGGGGCCGGCGCACAAGTCCCACCAGCGATCGCCCAAATGATACAGGGTAATCGGCTCTTCAATACTATCGAGGATTTCGAGTTTGTAGGGTTCTTGAATCTCCTCAATCCGCCGTTTGGCTTCCTCGCGAGACACTTCTTCCCGAATCACCGGCAATTTCTGCTTGATAATCTTCACCATCTCCTTTTTGATGGCCTTCAAATCTTTGTCGGTGAAAGAGTCGGGACTGTCGAAGTCATAGTAGAACCCGTAATCCGTCCACGGCCCGATGGTCACTTGCGCCTTGGGAAACAGCTTCTGTACTGCCATCGCCATCACGTGGGAGGCGGTGTGGCGAATGCTTTTGAGGGAGTCGGACTCGCCGGTACGCGGCAGGTGAATTTTTGGTGCGGGTTCCGATGACGCTTGAGGTGACGCTGGGGATGACATGGGCTAGTACGCGGTTTTGGGTAATTGAGAAGAGCGATATAATCGTTTATAATACAATTATAATACGCAATCCGGATTCTTCATTATATTATCGGACGATGCAGGCGCGATCGGCTTCGAGTTTCAGATTCGGAGAGTGCGTAGGTTCGCGACTTTGCACAGACGGGTTGACTGACAAAACTGATGCGGTAGCGTACTGGTAAGTTTGTACAGTGAATTCTAGGCGATCGCTTCGTTGGGAATGTTGCTTGCGCGATGCCATAACCGGGTCTCGATCGCGATGAGTCCAAAACCGAACATGACGAATCAGTCGCCATGGATTCTCGAAATTGCTTCTGGCTAAAATACCATCAGCATCGTCCATTGTCTCGTGCGTCTGGGCTTCACTCAGATGACCGATTGGAGTCAATGGCAAAGCGTCCCCCACAGTCGTAAATGGATGCAAGTAGCAACAAAATGGGTGCGACAAAAGTGACGTCAAATGTCATTTTTACTGCACATTAGCTTAGAGTCGAACGTGCAGTTATAGCGCTTCGTCATCAGTTTATTTACACGATTGAAGAAATAGGTTGTTTCTATTCTCTATTACCCATTCCCCATTGGTGAAAGGTTAAGGTTATATTCACTTTGTTAACTTACCAATAATCAACTGAAAACCCGACCCTTGGGGGGTCTCCCCCCAACCCTCCGCTTCGCTTCGCCCTCCCGGTGGGGGACGAAACGCCTCCCCCGGTCGCGCTCGCCGGTCGTTGTGCCCCTGCGTACAAGAGGGAGATCGTGAAAAACTATAGCCTGAAAGGGATCTAGCTCTTCAATCCAATCAACTTGACATCTGATCAAATTGCTTAACCTTTCACCAATGCCCATTCCCCGTTCCCCATGACTGAAAATGTGTAATGAAAAGGGCGCGAACTGCTATAAGTGGGTATACGATCGACTTGTCTCAAACCAATCGAACCCTCTCCCCCTTCAGCCACACGTACAATTGTGATTTGCGTGACAGCTTACTTCTCCTCTTCCTCTGTCTTCGCTTTCACTTCCGGTTTGCTTTTCACTTCCGGCTTGGGTTTGGGGGTAGACTCAGACTCTCCCGACTGCTTCTCATCCCAGCGGGTTTCGGCATTTGCCATCACCTCGTCGAAATTTTCGAGCAGTTCCCCAGCATAGTTCTCAAAAACCTTCGTCGCCAGGGAAATCCGTCCCTTCCACTCATCTACTTCCGCCACCAGGACTTTAATGTTTTGTCCCTCACTCAAAACATCCGATAGGGAATCGATGCGGTTCTGGCTGATTTGCCGGATGTGCAGCAAACCCGTCACCCCGCCGACATCCACAAACGCACCGTAGGGTTTGATGT
>NZ_JADEXN010000358.1 GCF_015207075.1 Zarconia navalis LEGE 11467 | reverse complement strand
GGAGAAGAAGGGGAAGCCAACGTAAAACGCGCCGATTCCTCCCTGCTCGAAGCCGCCGTTGCCAATCCGGGGGAAATTGTCACCGATCGCGTTGGGGAAGGCAACACCACCTATACCGCCGCCGCCAAAGCCCTAACCGACATTAACGATAACCCCGTGGCGGTGCTGGTGCGCGGCACTCCCGAAACCGCTCTGAATCAACTGCTGAAAAACAGCCTGCCACCGCTTGTCGCCGTCGCCCTCGGCGCGATCGTCCTCAATGCGATTTTGGCGCGACTTTTGGGGCGCACCATTGCCAACCCCGTCGCCAATCTCCAGGACACCACAGATGAATTTACTCGGGGGAATCGCGCCGCCCGCGCCGAAGTGTGGGCCGACGACGAAATCGGTCAGCTGGCGAGAACCTTCAACGTGATGGCCGATAATCTCAACACCCAAACTCGCCGCCAGCAAGAGGAAACAGAACGAGAACGCTCGATTTCTCAAGTGACGACCCGCATCCGGGAATCCCTCAATCGCGATCGAATCTTCGAGATTACCGTCAATCAAACCCGCGAAGTCCTAAGCGCCGATCGAACGTTAATCTATCTGTTCGACGAGAACTGGCAGGGCACGATCGTTGCCGAATCTGTTCTCGAAGCATGGCCTGAAGCCTTGGGGGCGCGAATCGCCGATCCCTGCTTCGCCCAAAACTACGCCGAGAAATATCAACGGGGACGAGTGCAAGCAACCAACGATATTCAAAACGCCGACCTGACGGATTGTCACCGCAACCAACTCAAACCTTTCTCCGTGCGGGCCAATTTAGTCGCCCCTATTGTGGTGGACGAAAAACTACTCGGCTTGCTCGTCTCTCACCAATGTTCCGGACCGCGCATTTGGCAACCCAACGACATTGAAATCTCGCGCGCGGTCGCCATCCAGCTCGGTTACGCCCTCGAACAAGCGGAACTACTCGCTCAACGGGAACAAGCTCGCCAAGCGGCAGAAGCCGTCTCAGAGGAACAGCGCCAGCAAAAAGAAGCCCTGCAACTGCAACTGATTAACTTGCTCGGAGACATTGAAGGAGCCGCCAGCGGGGATTTAACCGTCCGCGCCGACGTGACGGCCGGAGATCTGGGTACCGTCGCCGACTTCTTCAACTCGATCGTCGAAAGTTTGCGCGCGATCGTCACCCAGGTGAAACAATCGGCAACCCGAGTCAATTCCTCCCTCGGAGAAAACGAAGGAGCCATCCGTCAACTGAGCGAAGAAGCCCTCAAGCAAGCGGGGGAAACCACCCGCACCCTCGATTCCATCGAAAAAATGACCGAGTCGATTCAATCGGTGGCTCGCAGCGCTTCTGAGGCCGCTAAAGTGGCCCGAACGGCTTCGACAACCGCTCAAACCAGCGGAGATGCCATGGATCGGACGGTGGAAAACATCTTGAGCCTGCGGGAAACTGTCGCCGAAACAGCCAAAAAAGTGAAGCGCCTCGGAGAATCCTCCCAGCAAATCTCCCGAGTGGTGTCTTTGATCAACCAAATTGCCCTGCAAACGAACTTACTCGCCATTAATGCTGGCATTGAAGCCGCCCGCGCCGGGGAAGAAGGTCAGGGCTTTGCCGTGGTGGCAGAAGAAGTAGGAGAACTCGCCGAACGATCGGCCGGCGCCACCAAAGAAATCGAGCGGATCGTAGAAAACATTCAACTCGAAACCGCCCAAGTGGTGGAAGCCATGGAACAAAGTACCGCCCAGGTGGTGGAAGGAACCCATCTGGTTGAAGATACCAAACAGAGTTTGGGGCAAATTGTGGAAGTGTCGCGGCAAATTGACGACCTGGTGCAATCGATCTCTAGCGCCACCGTCTCCCAGGTGGAAACTTCCCAAGCCGTATCGAGCTTGATGCAACAAATCACCCAAGTCTCCGAGCGCACCTCCCATTCCTCTCGCCAGGTGACCGACTCCTTGCGGGAAACGGTGGAAATTGCGCGGCAACTCCAAACCTCTGTAGGCACCTTTAAAGTCGATTCCGAGGGCGGCTAGTCTTTACCCAAACCGAACATCCCCTGTTACCAGCCAGAGACACCATCTATGACCAACCCCACGGATTTAATTGATGACAATCGAGAGCCACTGCCATCGATGTCAGCAGAGAACGGCGATCGAAACATACCGGAGCGACCGTCATCAGAGCTTTCTTGGCGATCGAGTTCCTACCGCCAAAAACCCGCACTCGATCCCCCCACCAAAACCCCAAAAGATCCGCGACTGCTGTGGCGAGCTTCACCCTATCAAAAAGGTCAATGGCAAGGTCTGCCTCTCGATCGCCAGTTATTAGTCAAGATTTTGCCGGGGGTTCTCCTTCCTCTAGGATTGGCCACCTGGCTCAGTTATGCCCTGACGACGCGGGGAGCCACCCTAGAGACCCAGAAACGATTGCAAGGAGAACTGCTCGCGGCAGCAAAAGTTGCCGAACGCATCATCATCGAAACGGAAATCGTTACGGACTCGGTAGCTGCCAATCCCCTGATTATCGAAGCGGCACGGGAAAATACCCAACGCGCCCAGGAAGAAGGAATTGCCGAACTCTCGATCGAGGAAGCCGAACAGCGGTTTGCCAATACCTTGTTGTTGAATCCCAGTCAGCCCATTAACGACTATCTCAAGCGTCTGACCCAAATCGAAGAGATTGCCGAACTTTTCTTCACGGAAAAAAATGGTTTCAACGTTGCCTACAGCCAACCCACATCCGATTTCGTCCAGCGGGACGAATCCTGGTGGAATCAAGCCAAAGATAGCCAAGAGCAACTCCTGATTCCCGCCTTCGACGAATCGGCTAATGTCAATGCCATTGAAATTGTCGAGCGGATTGCCGACCCCACCTCCGGAGAATTTCTCGGGGTTCTTAAAGCCGTGGTTCCAGCGCAAACCTTCGATCGCGTGACCAGCTTCCTACTGGATTTAGAGGTATTCGAGTCCGAAGAGGCTCAAATTGTTGTCTTCGACGAGCAAAACAACCCCACACCCCTCAATACCAGATCGAATACCATCTCAGAAGAAGCCAACGAGGGAGAAGCGACACCAGCCGAGGTCGACAACACTGCAGAAATCCTCGGAGGCGAGACGATCGCCCAACGGGCAGCGACTCTCTCAGATATTTACCTCAACAACCAAGACGACCTGGATGCGGCGATCGAAGAAGCAGATTTCCCGATTACTAAACTCCAACTCGAAGCCGAAAAAGGCGATGCCTCGGAGGTGGTGTTAGAAACAGAACTAGTCGAGGGCAATCGCCAGTTCTACTTATCGACCATTCCCAAAACTCACTGTGTCATTTTGGCTTCGATCGAGCGGGGAGAAATTAACGCCGCCGGACGCAACTCCGCCTTGTTATTTGCCGGTGTTTTGCTAGCAGTGGCCGGCATCTCCACCGTGGCGATCGTCCGAGCCTCGCGCCAAGTCGCCCAACCCCTGGCACAGTTGGTGAGTGCGACTGAGGAAGTCGCCAGAGGCAATTTGGACGTTTACACCGAAGTCGAAGGTGCCGCAGAAACCCGGCAACTTGCTAACAGTTTCAATGCCCTGGTGGTGCGAGTTCGAGACCTGCTGTTCCAACAAGTGGCTGAAACCGAAAGCGCCCAGCAACTCGGTCAAATTACCGCTCTAATCCGGGAATCCCTCGATCGCACTCGAATTCTCGATGCAGCCGTCAACGCCACCCGACAAGCTCTAAGAACCGATCGAACTCTCGTCTACGAATTTAACCCCCAGTGGGTGGGAACCGTTATTGCCGAGTCCGTGGTGCGGGGTTGGCCCAAAGCCTTGGGGGTGGAAATCGAAGATCCCTGCTTTGCCAAGGGGTTTGTAGAACAGTACGAGCGGGGTCGCATTCAAGCCACCGAAAACATCTACGATGCTAACTTGACCCCCTGTCATATCGGACAACTCGAATCCCTGGGGGTAAAAGCCAACTTAGTCGCTCCCATTTTGGTGGGTAGCAAACTCACCGGCTTGCTCATCGCCCACCAATGTTCCGGGACGCGAGCGTGGCAGGATACAGAAACCGAACTCATGCGCCAGGTTGCCATCCAGCTTGGGTTTGCCTTAGAGCAAGCGAACCTGCTCGATCAACGGGAACAAGCACGCCAGACTGCTGAAATCCTCTCGGACGAGCAGCGACAGCAAAGGGAAGCGCTCCAGCAGCAGCTGGCCAACCTCTTAATTGAAGTCGAAGGGGCTTCGAGTGGCGATCTGACCGTGCGCGCCGACGTGACGGCCGGTGAAATTGGTATCGTTGCCGACTTTTTCAACGCGATTGTCGAGAGCTTGCGCCAAATCGTCAGCCAGGTGAAACAATCGGCAACCCAAGTCAACGCCTCCCTCGGAGCAAACGAAGGGGCCATCCGCCAGCTCGCCCAAGAGGCTCTCAAGCAAGCGGGGGAAACCACCCGTACCCTCGATTCCGTCGAAAAAATGACCGAGTCGATTCAATCGGTGGCTCGCAGCGCCCGTCAGGCCGCTGACGTGGCCCGCACCGCCTCCACCACGGCCCGATCTGGGGAAGAGGCCATGGATCGCACCGTGGAAAACATCTCCAGTTTGAAAGAAACCATTCGCGAAACGGCCGACAAAGTTGCGCAGTTGGGGGAATCCTCCCGACAAATTTCTAAAGCGGTGTCGCTGATTAACGAAATTGCCCTGCAAACTAACGTCTTGGCCATTAACGCCGGCTTGGAAGCCGCCCGCGCTGGGGAAGAAGCCCAGGGATTCGCGGTGGTGGCAGAAGAAGTGGGAGAACTCGCCGAGCGATCGGCAGCAGCCACCCAAGAGATCGAGCAACTGGTGAAAAACATTCAGCTCGAAACGACCCAGGTGGTCAAAGCCATGGAACAAAGTTCGGCTCAGGTGAGTGAAGGGGCGCATCTGGTCGAAAATACCAAACAGAGTCTGGGGGAAATTGTCGAAGTCTCCGGGCAAATCGATAAACTGGTGGCATCGATTTCAAATGCCACCGTCTCCCAAGTGGAAACCTCGAGCGCGGTATCGAGCTTGATGCAGGAAATCGCGCAAGTGTCCGAGCGCACCTCGGATTCCTCGCGCCAGGTGTCAGACTCTCTGCGGGAAACGGTGGAAATCTCGCAAGAACTGCAAACCTCGGTTGGTACATTCAAAGTGGATTCGTAAAGGGAACGATCGTGTCACAAGACAAGGAATTTGCAATCAAACTCCAGTTTCTCGATGAAGCACAGGATTATTTGAGTACGCTCGAATCCTCCCTCATCGGATTATCAAGCCGTCGCATCGATCGCGAACAAGTGGACGGGGCACTCAGAGCCGCCCATTTCATCAAAGGGGGATCGGGCATGATGGGATTCGGGGTGCTCTCTCAACTCGCTCATCGCCTGGAAGATTCTTTCAAGGTTCTCAAAACCCAGCATCAATCCCTCGATATCGAAGCGGAACTCGAAGGACTGCTGCTAGCTGGAGTAGACTGCTTGCGCCGAGAGATCGGCAGCGATCGCCACGCACTCCTACAAGGCATCGATCCCCAAGAGGCGATCGATACCTTGTGGCTCGAAACTGAAGCCAACCCGATTTTC
Organism: Zarconia navalis LEGE 11467; assembly: GCF_015207075.1. Taxonomy (GTDB): domain Bacteria; phylum Cyanobacteriota; class Cyanobacteriia; order Cyanobacteriales; family Geitlerinemataceae; genus Zarconia; species Zarconia navalis. The sequence goes on along the minus strand of NZ_JADEXN010000358.1, from coordinate 158 downwards.
GATCGCCTTTACGAACGTCTGGGCGACCCCCAAGCGGATGATGCCGCATCGATACTCTCCCCAGAGGAGGGTCAAGACGTGATCGCTCTCCTGTTTGAAAGCGAGGTAGAGGGTTGCCTGCAACGCTTAGAATCCGTGTTGGCCGACCCGAATTTACC
>NZ_JADEXN010000357.1 GCF_015207075.1 Zarconia navalis LEGE 11467 | reverse complement strand
TCCCCAGCCCGCCCCCAGTTTTGTACTATCAAGGTCAGGTGAAACCCGAGGAAAATGCTGGAGAAACCCCCATGGTGGCGATCGTGGGGACTCGCTACCCCACAGAATACGGCAGGCGGTGGACTCGCCGCTTGAGTGCGGTTCTGGCGAAACGGGGATTTACCATCGTTTCGGGGATGGCTGCGGGTATCGACAGCGTCGCCCATCATGCCTGTATCGAGTCAGGAGGGCGGACGGTTGCGGTTTTCGGCACGGGGGTCGATGTTATCTATCCCCCCAAGAATCGATCGCTGTACGAGCAAATTCTCGAATCTGGGTTGGTGTTGAGCGAATATCCGGCGGGCACAAAACCCGATCGCGCTCACTTTCCCCAGCGCAACCGGATCGTGGCTGGGTTGAGTCGCGCCACCATCGTCACGGAAGCACCGACAAAATCCGGGGCGCTGATTACCGCTTACATCGCCAACGACTTTAACCGCGATGTTTATGCTTTACCCGGTTCTCTCGATAATGAGAACGCTTTGGGATGTTTGGGACTTTTGTCTCGGGGAGCAAATGTCATTTTGGGGGAAGGGCATTTGTTGGAAATGCTGGGGGATTTACCTTCATTGGATGTGGAGAAGTCTCCCTCAACTCAGCTTGAAATGACTCCACCCCCCATCGATCTCGAACCGGAACTCGATCGCGTCTTGCAAGCCGTTCCCCGAGAATCCACTGCCTTCGATGCGATCGTCCAAGCCGCCCAAATGGAGGCGGGAACGATATCTGGGGCATTGGTGCAGTTAGAATTATTGGGGTTGGTGACTCAGTTGCCGGGAATGCGATACCAGCGCATTCGATGAGTCGTTATCGCCTTAGAGCACTCCAAGAAAAAAATCATCCCATCGTAACAATCTCAAAGTTGCTTGATGGGGTGACGGTAACTCTTTGCCTCATTCCCCATTCCCTACCAAAACCAGAAACTGTCTTATCCCGCGCCTGACGTTAATGACTTCACCGCCCTTTCGCTACGTCCATAGCAGCAACTTTCCAGAACTCTTAGAAACGTTAGGAATTTCCCTGTTTATCTCCACCTATCAAGCGGGGAAACTGATGGTGGTGCGATCGCAGCAAAAACGCCTCGTCACCCTACTGCGAAATTTCGAGCAAATGATGGGCTTGGCGTTACAACCCCATCGCCTCGCCATCGGGACGCGCCATCAGATTTATTTTTTTCGTAATGCCCCCGAAATCGCCCCCCACGTGGAACCGGGAACGGAATACGATGCCTGTTTTTTACCGAGATCGTCCCATATTACCGGGAATATTCGAGTTCACGAACTGGCTTGGGCAAACGACGAACTCTGGATCGTCAATACCCGTTTCTCCTGCTTGTGTACCCTCTCCCCAGACTCCAGTTTCGTTCCCCGCTGGAAACCGCCGTTTATCAGTACCCTCAACGCAGAAGATCGATGTCATTTGAATGGTTTGGCGGTGGTGAACGATCGACCCAAATACGTTACCGCTTTTTCCGAAACCGATACCCCTCGAGGCTGGTACGACACGAAAGCCACCCACGGCTGTATTATGGAAGTCCCTTCGGGAACAGTCGTAGCGCGGGGCTTCTCCATGCCCCATTCTCCGAGAGTCTATAACGATCGCCTCTGGCTGCTAGACTCGGGCAATGGCACCTTGGAGATCGTACAACCGGAAACAGGCGATCGCACCGTTGTGGCTCAGTTACCGGGCTTTACGCGAGGGTTGGCGTTTTACGGGCGTTACGCTTTTGTCGGCGTTTCCCAAATTCGCGAGAAACGGATTTTTGGGGGTTTACCCATCGAAGAAAAGTTCGATCGATTGCAATGCGGCGTGTGGGCAATCGATATTCAAACGGGCGATCGGGTTAGTTTTCTCCAATTTCAATCGGGTTGTACGGAATTATTTGACATACAAGTTTTATCGCAATTCGATCGACCCCAGATTATTGGATTTCAGAAAGATAAAATTAATAATATATTTGTGTTCGATCCAGAATTTATCGATTCATAGTATGTTTCTATATCATGAAGAATATAAGAACTCTTATATCACTCACACTTGCAATTTTTGTAACCTTCTGGGTTAGTACGCAGGTTGCATCCCAAAATACCGCAACGAAAACCGAAGTTGAGCCAACTTCTGAGGTTGTCTTAATGTCAGAAGTCGAGTGGAGTCCCCTCAACCCTGCCCGTGGCGACCAAAGCCCCAGAGCTGGAACTCTTTGGGGCGATCGCACCGATTCAGGAGCGTCAGGCTTCCTTGTAGAATTTGTGGATGGCTTCTCGTCACCACCTCACATTCACAATATTACCTATCGAGGAGTGGTCATTCGCGGTACGATTCATAACGATGACCCCAATGCTGAGAACATGTGGCTACCCAAGGGTTCTTACTGGACTCAGCCTGGGGGAGATGTGCATATTACCTCAGCATCAGGCAACAACCTGGCTTACATAGAAATTGAGGAAGGACCCTATCTCGTCCTTCCGACTGAGGAGGCGTTTGATAGCGATGATAGGTCTATCAATGTAAACGAATCGAACATTGTTTGGCTGGACGCATCAAATATCACCTGGATCGATCGTTCTGAAATGTCCATCTCTGCCGACGAACCCAAACTAGCCTTTCTTTGGGGTAATCCGCAGAATGGAGAGTTGAGCGGGACTCTGATTAAGCTACCACCTGGATTTACTGGAAAGATACGCAGCAACGGCTCAACCTTGCGGGCTGTCGTAATTCAGGGTCGAGCGCAATACCAAGTGTCGAATGAGGCAAAAGGAAAGACCTTAGAGCCAGGCAGCTATTTTAGCTTAGAGGGAGAATTTGTGCATCAGATATCGTCCGAAGCACAGGAGGAGTGCATCATCTACGTGCGAGTGAAGGGAAAGTACGAAGTGATTCCGTCTTAGCCAAGGAAGTAACCCGTCCAATTCGCGCGATCGCAATTGGTTTGTTGGTCAGAGTGTTCCAATTATTACTTGTGAAGGCTGTTGTTTATCCCACATCGTATTGGATGATTTTTTATTGGAGTGCTCTAAAGTCTTAAAATCGAACAATAAATATGACCGTTACCATCCAAAAGTTACTTCAGTGGAAACAGCAACAACGACCTATTGTCGCCCTGACTGCCTGGGAATATTCGATCGCCCAAATCTTAGACGGGGCAGGAGTCGATCTGATTCTCGTCGGGGATTCCCTCGCTATGGTTGCCCTCGGTTACGAAACCACACTACCCCTAACTTTAGATGAAATCGTACATCATGCCAAAGCCGTTCGGCGAGGAGTAAAAGAAGCCTTTTTCGTGGTGGATTTACCCTTTTTAACCTATCAAGAAAGTCCCCAACAAGCCTTGCGTTCGGCCGGACGAGTTTTAAAAGAAACAGGTGCTCGAGCGGTTAAAATTGAAGGTGGATATCCAGAGATCGTCGAGACGGTTTCTCGGTTGGTTCGGGCGGGAATTCCGGTGATGGGTCATGTGGGATTAACGCCCCAATCTGTCCGTCAACTGGGCTACCGACAGCAAGGTAAAACTCTCGAAGATCGCGATCGCATTTTGGCAGAAGCCACTGCCCTCGAACAGGCTGGAGCCTTTGCCATCGTCCTCGAGCATATTCCTGACGATTTAGCCAGTAAAATCACCAAAAAACTTACCATTCCCACCATCGGTATCGGGGCGGGAAATGGCTGTGACGGTCAAATCCTCGTCACCCACGATTTGCTCGGACTTACCGAAAAACAGCCGCCTTTTGCCAAAGTGTACGCAGATTTGCGCCAAACAATTACCCAAGCCGTCGGAGAATATGCAAAAGAGGTGCGCGATCGCACCTCTTCCCAGTGAAAGTTCCCAGTGAAAACTTGAGAATGTCCTAGAAGCGTTCCGTTTCCGGTGGCAAATCTCCCATTCCCGGTTGCAAAAAGCCGTTATCTTCGGCGGTATTTTGATAGATACATTGGACGTGGGGGTCTTCTTCCAAGCGCCCCGTAAATCCAAACGTATTCATCCGATTTTTACACTCGCGCACTTCTTGGGAGGTAATGGCCTTCTGCCGTTCCAAAACGTTCCAGTTGTTCGTTCGCAACACGCACCCAGGTTCCATACTCGGCTGGGCGACGTAGACATTAAACGGATTGAGTGTCAGATACACTTGAGAGTTGACCACCATCGCACTTGCCCCGTACTGAGCGCAGACTTCCGGATTGGGCGCGCTGCGATCGAGAAATTCTCGGGAGGCAAAGTTCTGAGGGCTGAGATTCGCCGTCGAGCTAAACGCAATCCCGATGCCAATACCCAAAATGAAAATACCACCCATCAAGGCTAGGGATATGTAATTAAGTGGTGATGAGGATTGTGGTTTGCGCTTCATACTAACTCGAAAAACTCGAATAAAAAGGTGAATACAAGCTTTTGATTATCTATGATATACGCTTCGCTCTTATATGGGGAGGAGGGGAGATGGAGACAAAACCGGCCCAATGCTCCGAAGATCCAACTCTCCAAACCTTTCCCCCTCTCATCTACGGTAGCGGCAAGAGCAGTCCTCCCGTTTCGTCGAGGTTGCGCAACACTTCATCGCGCAGTACATTTTGCCGACGGGCGATCGCCATGGAGTACAATCGCTTGAGTTCGACAAATCGGGTGGCTTCATCTCCCTCATCGAGCAATTGTTTTTCGCGAGCTAAATAATCGTTGACTTCATCTCGCAACGTCGCGATCGGATCGTCACTTCTAAGAAGTTTCAAAAACCGACCTTCGGGAGAATCGTTTGACGGTTTCGCTCGTTCTAAAGCCGCGATCGTCTGGGGAATCAAGTTATTGGTGGGTTTGACTTGAAATGTCTCGGGTACGAAGTCGAGCAAGCGCTGGCGATCGGCAGATAGAATGGGGTTTTCGAGGTCGATCGCCATCACCGATGCCACGAACTCCCGAGGGACAATTCCCTGTGTCATCAGTCGATCGATTGCATCGTTATCGATATGGCTCGCTTCGGGCACGAACCAGGCAAAGTTGGTATCTCCGGGTCGTTCCCCGGCTAATTTGACTGCCGATTCTCGCACCAGCCGATCGTACTCTTGGGTTTGCACCTTCGCCACCTCAGAAAATTGACGGCTTTCGGTAATGCCCAAACCTCGGTATCCGGCAAATCCGCCCCCGGCAATAAGTTCGGCATTTAGAAAAAAGCTATCGGGAATGGCGATCTCGCTTTGGGAGGTGGTGTTGGAGAAAGGATGGAGGTTGGAGGTGCGATCGCTACTGATGAAGTTCACCTCTGTGGTGGCAAACAGGGGTTTGAGAAGCTCCTTTGCCTCTGTTACCCGTACCATCGATCGATCGGCACGGGTGATGGTCTTAATTTTGCGGGAATTGAACTGGCGAATTGCCGGAATGAGTAATTTTTCGAGTTCTTCAGCGCTGGTTAAGCGCCCTTTCAAGTGACTGCTATCGGCTACCGGCCAGCGATCGGGTTGCTCGGCTTTCAGGTACGTCGCTTCTGAGGCAAAAGAATGCCAATTATTCCACGGGAAGAACAGTTCTTTCATAATCGGCGCGCCGTTAACGTGGCAAGCCATACAAGTTCCCGTACGCTCTCGAGGCTGTAGCGCAGATGCCCCCACCGACGACCCGCGAAATTTCCAGCTCGGCCCTTTGGTTCCCTTGCCATCAAGTTTATAAAAATTGTAGCGCCCGCGCTGGTTATCCCAACCCCACACTTCCAGGGAATTGGGAGTCTCAGAAAACTCATTGGAATTAAATCC
>NZ_JADEXN010000017.1 GCF_015207075.1 Zarconia navalis LEGE 11467 | reverse complement strand
GTACAGACCGCAGGCGATCGCTCCATACCAGATGTATGCCATTGCGCAATGGGGGGAGTAACCATGGATTCGGCTCAGGTGCAGTTGGGTCGTAGCGACTTGTTTTAGGGTGTGAAAGTCTACCAAATAAGCTGAAATACTGGCAACGGCAAGCAATTCCATCGCCAGTAAACCGCGCCGATCGTTCAAAACGGGTCGTTTATTCAAGTCTTCGAGAAAGGGCAACTTGCTCTTGAAAGTCTCGCCCAATGAAGTTGGAGATATTTCAAATCCCAGGATTTCAATGGCTTGCAATCCAATTTCAATAGCTTGGCACATTTGCTGGCGAACACCATAAAATCTCACCTTGAGTTCGTAAGTTTGGGCGAGATCGAAGGATGTTTTTGCTTTTTTTAAGACCAAATGGGACAGAGCCTCGGCAACCTCAAAGTTTCCATTCAAAAACTCAATTTCAATCGTATTTAGATATAACTTAAAAGTTAATTCGTAGTCGGTATGCCAGCTTTCTTCTGGAAGAATGGAAATACCGATGTTTAAGTAGTTTAAAGCAGGCTCGTATGCCGCCGCTGCTTTTGCTTTTGCTGCGGCTATTGCATTTAGCCGAGCAAGTTCTATTTGCTCGGCAGGCTGGGTATGTAGGTCGATCGCGATATTGAGTTGATTGACAATTTCAAATATTTTTTCTTCTAAATTTTCGACTGGAGTATTTGCGAGGAGCAGTTGACCAATTTTCAAACGAATATCTTTTTGTATTTCCGGAGAAATTAAAGAATATGCAGCTTGTTGAACTCGATCGTGCAAAAAATGGTAAGAAACTGGAAACAAACTCGGTTCTAGACAATCTTTCTCTGCATTAAGAAACATTAACACTTTGTAGTTGTTACTTAAGGGAAAAACGATCCCGTGTTGCAATGCTTCCCATAGCTGAGTGGCGGTTTCGCTCATCGATCGCTGATTGAAGATCGAGAGCATTTTGAGATCGAATTTATTGCCAATGCAGGAAGCCAGCATCAAAATATTTTGAGTTTCGCTTGAGAGTTTCTTAAGCTTTTTAATGTTGAGTTCTACAACGTTTTCAGAAATATTTGCTTTCTCAATTTCTTCAAGATTCCAATTCCATTGCCCAGACTGTAAATCAAAAAATAAAATATTGTTTTGATATAAAGCTTCTAGAAACTGATTGACAAAAAAAGGATTTCCTTGAGTTTTGTCAAAAACAACGCTGGCTAAAAATCTGACTTTTTTAGTTGGCAGCTTTAGAGTTTCTGATATTAAAGTTTTAATCGTATTTTCTTTAAGGTTTTTTAAAGAGATACTATTGATTTTATTTCCATTTTTTTGAATTTTATCTAGAGTCAATAATAAAGAATGACCGCAACTCACCTCGTTCTCGCGATACGTAATAACGAGCATCAAGTATGGAATTTTTGGTGAAGTGACTAAAAATTCAATTAACTTCAGGGATGCAGAATCAGCCCATTGCAAATCATCTAAAAAAATAATTAATGGATGTTGTCGATTTGAAAAAATTTGAAAAAAGCTTTTCAAAACGGTATTAAAGCGCTTTTGATATTCAGACGCACTTAAAAAAGGTAAAGAAGGTTGCGCTCCAATAATTAGATCTATTTCGGGAACGACATCACTCAAAACTCGCCCAAAATCTCCAATCGCATTCAAGATTTTGCATTTCCACATCTCAATATTCGGTGTACTTTCTGTTAAAATTTGTCGAATCAATTCCGACAAACATTGAATGAGAGCTGAGTACGGAACATTACGCTTAAATTGCTCGAACTTACCTGATGTGAAATAGCCTTTTTCCTGGACGATCGGTTTATGAATTTCATTCACTAAAGCGGATTTCCCAACTCCAGAATACCCAGATACCACCAGAAATTCTGTCGTTCCCAAACTGACTCGGTGAAATGTTTCAATAGCTCGAGAAACTTCGCGATCTCGACCGTATAATTTCTGAGGAATTTGTAACTTACTCGATCGATCTTGCTGTCCGATCGTAAAAGGAGAAATTCGTCCCTCACGTTCGAGTTTCTCAAGACAAGTTTCGAGATCGGCACGCAGTCCTAGTGCACTTTGATATCTCTCCTCCGCTGTTTTAGAGAGTAGCTTCATCACAATTTTAGATACCGGAGGTGGAATTCTGGAGGAAATTTGATGAGGTAGATCGGGTATTTTAGCAATATGACAGTGAACTAATTCCATGGGATCGGTGGAATCAAAAGGCAGTTTACCAGTTAAAAGTTGATAGAATGTAATCCCCAAAGAATAAAAATCAGTACGGTAGTCTAAAGAACGATTCATACGTCCCGTTTGCTCGGGAGACATATAAGCTAATGTGCCCTCAAACGTATGAGGATCGGTCAAAACAACATTTTCTCGCGATAGCCGAGAAGCAATTCCGAAATCTGCCAGTTTGACCACCCCTGTTTCGGGATTGAATAGAATATTTTGTGGCTTAATATCTTTATGAATAATATTATTTTGATGAATGTCGTGCAAAGTGCGCGCCACTTGAAGCACAATTTTCAGGCAATCGAGCAGCTCTAACGACTTAACCGAAAGAAAAGAATCGAGAGATCGACCTCCAAAATCTTCCTCGATTAAACCCACGCGATTGCGATCGGTTTCTAGGCTGTAAAATTGAATAACACCCGCACTTTTGAGAGAAGATACCACTTCGTACTCATATTTTAGCTTTGCCACATCAGCAATTTCTGGATAGTCTGAAATTGAAGTTTTAATCGCAACGGGAAGTTTATCTCCTTCGCGATAGCCTCGATACACCGCTGTTGTTTGGCTTTGATAAATTTCTTCAACAATCTGATAGTTTGAAAATGAAATCATAGGGATCGAAGAGAATCTGAGGGTGAACGGCTGTCGAAATTTTTGGCGGTAACGACCGCATCCCGACACGAGTCAATTGAGGGGAACTCAGGGAAGATAGAAAAGTTGAGGATTGGAGTTGAGTTTTGCTAGAGACAAGGTAAATCTGGCAAAATTCCCACTCCTATCTAGAAGTATAAGTTCAACCTAGTTTGATGGGAATCTTGTGGTATAGTTTACCAATCTCAGCGCTTGGGGTGTTACGGAGCAAGCGAGCAAAATAATAAATACTCCCCCCATTGATGTCATCCACACCAGAAATAATATGAATACACTCAAAGGAAGGGACTTATTGAGTTTAGCAGACCTGAGTGTTGAGGAGTTGCGAGACCTGATACACTTAGCAGCTCAGATGAAAGCCTCACAAGTCGAACCTCAATGTTCTAAAGTCTTGGGATTACTTTTCTACAAAGCTTCAACGCGTACGAGGGTGAGCTTTTCCGTGGCTATGTATAAAATGGGCGGTCAAGTTATCGATCTCAACCCCAGCGTTACCCAAGTCAGCCGGGGAGAACCTTTAGCCGATACCGCACGGGTTTTAGATCGCTATCTCGATGCGATCGCCATTCGCACCTTCGAGCAAGCGGATTTGGAAACCTTCGCCGACTATGCCCAAATTCCCGTCATCAATGCCCTCAGCGATTTGGCACACCCCTGTCAAGCCCTGGCGGATTTGCTGACAATTCAGGAAAACTTTCCAGATACGACCGATATCACCCTCACCTATGTAGGAGATGGGAATAATGTCGCCCATTCTTTACTCCTCGGTTGTGCCATGATGGGGATTAACGTTCGGGTCGCCGTTCCCTCCGGATTCGAGCCGAGTTCGGCAATTGTCGAGAAAGCCACCGAACTCGCTGGGGGTCGTAGTGAGGCGATCGTGACAACCGATCCCATCAGTGCGGCAACTGGAACTCACATCCTTTATACCGACGTGTGGGCGAGTATGGGACAAGAAGATGATGCAAGCAGCCGCATCCCCAAGTTTCAACCCTATCAACTCAATGAAGCACTGCTAGAAAAAGCCGATCCCAAAGCGATCGTCATGCACTGTCTTCCGGCTCATCGGGGCGAAGAAATTACCGACGGCGCGATCGAAGGATCTCAATCGCGGGTATGGGATCAAGCCGAAAATAGAATGCACGCTCAAAAAGCACTTCTGGCTAGTCTTCTGGGAGCCGTTTAGTTGGGAAGCGCGCAGGTGCAAAATTTAGAGTCTAAGAACTCACAAACCACTCATTCCCAATTCTTTAATGGGTCATCCGTTTTTAGTGCTGCGACGAGGGTTCCAAATGTTTCTCACCTCTTTTGTAGTTGCGATTACAGATAGAGAAAGCTAGGCTAACAAATATACAGGCTGTGCCTAGAGGAAAACCTCACCAGACACAGCCTGTCCTAGTTGCTTGCTAAAAGCCCCTTCCTTCAGTTATGAGTGGGGGTTTTTTTCTTGATGTCTATAGCTTAACGACTGACTACCCGCGAGTCTTCATCTCGCTCGAAATATTGTTGAAAATTTCAAGATCGGTTTGACTGAGCTTCGTAATCGTATTTGCTCGCCCAGTGCCTCGATCGCGCTGTCGAGAGACTGAGTCGAACTCAGGCGGCTTTATTTTGGTGGGGACTCCGCCAGGTGAAATAGCTGCGGATTTCTCCATTTCTAAGCCAAGCTGACTGAAATTGATAGGCAATGAGGGTGACCGCTGTGCGGATCGTCTTCGTACCTTCGGGGACGAGCCATGCCGAAAGGAGGTTGCCATCTCGATCTTTACACAAGAGGAGCGGCTGCTTGCTGTAGGGAGATTCGAGCAGGACGTACTCGTTATCGTACCGCTGTCGGGCTGTAGCTTTGGCTTGCAGTTGCGCGATCGTACGAGATTCGCTCTTGAGGTGACGGGCGATACAGTGACGGGTTTCTCGATCGAGATCTGCTTGCAACAGCCAGCGCGCATCCCATTCTTCCAAGGGAATCGAACCGATCTCCGGAGGAATTCGTTGTGCGTCTGCCGCATAGACGCGGAAGCCATCGCCGTAGTCAATAGCAGGTTTCCCCGTGCGATCGCTATCTAGAACGAGGCGTTTGGGTCGATCGCACACTAAGCACAGTTCGCGGGTGGGGAAGATAAAGCCCGTATGGCGAGCGAGCATTTTAAACAGCCACCAGGCTTGGGTGACATGGCTTCCAAGCTGGCATTCCGTAATTGCCCAATCGAGCCAAGCACCGTCGTAGAGTGCCGTTATCTGAGAACCAAAACTGCGCTCGAACAATTGTTCGCCTCGGTTGTGAGTCGGCGAAAAATTTAGACTGGACAACCGCGACTGCCGATCTTTCGAGTCGCGGGCATCAAATTCTTTGACGATTAGCGTTTTGAAAGTGTCTGCATCTCGTCGGGCATTCCCCGAATGGATAATTTCTTCGAAGATGGACTGAGGCAAGCGGGTTTTGATGGGTTGAATGAGGTGGCGATCGAAATAGATGCCCAGCAATCCCGTCAGACTCATCGCGCGAGGTCGTAAAGATGCCGGTAGCAGGGAGTGGGGAAATCCGGGGGGTTGCTTGAGCTGGTGAAAGTATTGCTCGAAATCGCCGATACCACAAAAAAATTCAACTTTCGGTGGGGTGAGTCCCAAAGCCCGGTAGAGAACCCCGATAGTAGAACGGGCTTTTTGGGGATCGATCGTTTCCGTACACAGACCAATTTCATGCCATCTAGCGCTATATTCGGAAAGTCGATCGAGCTGGGAATTTGAGACAGAGATCTTACTATTCATAATTCGTGGTGCTACGGGTTTGACCATCGATCGCAGACTGTTAATTCCAGTTTCTTCTATTTTTTTTGGAACCGCCATTAGTCTATACACAAAAACTGAAGTATCGAGGCACCATACTCGATTCTTCAGTTACTTGTCGATGGAAATATACTCCATTCGGGGGAGAGAGAGAAGTTATCTGATATAGGTCGCCTAACTTACTCGACTTCCCCCTCACATATTTTACGTTCTTGGAGTTTGACGACCTCAGACCGCACCCAAAGCTTAGATTAGATAACTCCAACTCCCTTACCGCGATCGTCCTTCTTCTTAGTTAGATCGCCTTCTTCATCGGTATCGTTAACTTCTTCAAGTTCTTGCTTCCGTTGAGCTTCGAGGGCTTCTTCTTTTTTGCGCAAGTCCCCTGGCTCTTCGTAATACATTTCAGGTTCGATGGCGTAGTTATTTGCCAAACCTTCTTGGTCTACGGTATAGCCAGCCGTAGTATCCATATCTCCTTTTGCTTCGGGAGTTTCTTTGAAATCTTCCCCTTCCCGTTCCTTACGAGCGGCTGTCTCTGAAGGAATAATACCGCGATCGTACTGACCGTCCATTGGTTGTTTAACACTCATAAGTGACCTCCTAAATTTATATTTATGTCAAATTTTTCAATTGCTAGGTTTTGACAAACCACTAGAATAAACTGTCTTCTGAGATTTTAGAGATAGAGCGCAAGTTTTAATTGATCCTGTCAGCTCTGACTCGAATCGATGCGGGACACGCTCGATTTGCCTTTTGATAAGAGAGATAATCCAGTAACGCGATCGATATAACCGCGAATGACCAAACTGGGGCCCAACCGAAAATCATGGTATTTGCTGCCATTTCTAGCGTGAAATACATATCGGAACTTAGCCTCGCTCGTTCATTTACGTTAATTAATGTATCAATTTTTGCCTTTTCTACACATCTTCCTTTTGAAGGACTTGCACTCTGTCAAAAGATATAGATCGAAAGAATCTTGTCCGAAAGAGACCCAGACCGCTGGCTTATGGGAGTTGTCTAGGTCTCTTTCGGACGTCGAGAGGTATTCCAAGAAAGTAATACGCGATCGGGAGACTGACGGCTTAGCTAACTTGTGTCAGTTCTCGCGTTGAAGGTTGTTCCCCGTCGGGTCGTAACGGTTGTCCTTCAATAAAGGAGCGTAACATCCAAGCCATTTCTTCGTGTTGCTCCATCAATCCCGTCAAAAAGTCGGCAGTTCGTTCATCGTGGAAATCATCTGTGCACCGATCGATATGCGATCGCAAATTGCGAATAATTTGTTCGTGGTCTTCAACCAACCTTTCTACCATTTGATTGGCAGTGGGGAGATCGTTTGGATGTTCTTTAATCGATGCGAGTTCTAGAAAACCTTGTGCTGTTCCTGCAGGATACTTTCCGAAATTATTTAAAATTAATAACTTTAATATCTGTTTTTTATTTTATTCGAACAATTTCTTTTATTGAATCATTAATGATTCAATAAAAACAAAATAAAAACAAGTATAAAAAAAGAGGCACTAGGCCTCTCTATGCTTTCCTTTGACTTATTTTACAACTTTAAAAAACTTGTAGATTCAAACCGTCAGCAGTTGTATTACTCCTTAGAAAGCTCCGAGCTACCGGTTAGATTCAACGCAATGCTTCGTTCTACAAGATAGTTACTTAAGAAAGTATTGACCGCAGACAAAATTACCGGACCTAAGATAATACCTAGGATTCCTCGAACGGCAAATCCAGGAACGAAGACAGAAGCTAACCACAAACACAGACCGTTAACGACAAGGGAAAAAAGTCCCAAGCTCAAAATATTGATGGGTAGAGATAAGGTGGAGATAACAGGCTTCACAAATGAGTTAACCAAGCCGATCGCCACAGCAGCGAGTAATGCAGCAGAAAATGTATTAATACTTACGCCCGGAACGATAATATCGACAACGAGCAAACTCAGTGCCGTTGCTAGCCAAGTTAAAAAATATCCAATCATAATTAATCTATCCGTAAACTACTTGTCTTGAAATAAATCGGAGGTAGACCGCCATAGCTCTTTGAGAAGCTGTCTGAGCTTGCGCTCTTTTTTCCCAATCGCCGAGCCGACTTCTCCAAGCTTCGATTCAAAATTTGCTTGCTTCTCTCGAACCATCGAGTCTTCCGATCGCTCTTCGGAACGACTGCGCTCGTACCAAAATTTTGCCTCGTCTAAATGCTCTTTAACCTCTTCAAATCGCTCTCCGTACCTAGCACTTAAATTCGCTTGAAGAATGGCAAGCTTTGCTTTAACTTGAGCGTATCGCTTTTGCATCAGAGCGGCTTCTTCGCTATCTTTAATTTTCTCAACTGCCGACTCTACAGCTGCTTTAAACGAACTCGACTTATCTTTAGCCGTCTCTTGAAGTTCCCCGAGAACATCTTCAACTTCCTCTTGAAGTTCTCGCTCTTCAGTTTCTAAGCGATTTTGGAGCTGTTTGACTTGAGATTGCGCTGCGGCGATCGACTTACGCTTCGACTCGCCAACGGCTTCGATCGCACCTTCGATCGCACCTTCGACATCTTCTTTAGCTTCATCGCCTTTACTTTGCACGGTGTCGATCGTCGTCGAGACAGCCTCTCGAACAATAGTGCGAATTTCTTTCGACCCTTCTTTAAACTCGGAGGCAGATTGCGAAATCGCAGAGCGAACGATCTCCCGAATTCGATCGCGGCGAGAACTTCCTTCTTCTTTGACTTTTTGTAGGTCTTCTACAATTTGTTTTTTAAGAGAGTTAGACATCGTTACTTTCGCCACTGAACTCTATAATTTCTAACGTTTTAAACGCTCTACAGGTTACGACCTGCTCCATCGGGAACCTTAAGGATGATCCAAATCGCGTGAACGATACCGGGAATATAACCCAAGAGAGTTAGCAATAAATTGATCCAAAACTGCGTTCCGATACCCACTTGTAAGAAAACACCGAGGGGAGGAATAAAAATAGCAACAGCAATTCGAAGAATATCCATAACGTTTATTTTTTCTCCATTTGAATATATGAATAATCTTAGTTAAAAAAAACCTCTATCCTCATCTTCCTCTAGATAGATTGTGCGAGCGCCGTTAGGTAGATCCGTTTGTCTCCTCACCCAAAAACGCCATACTGCTGCGAGTCTCTCTCGGGATAGATGACACTCCTACGTCCAGTCTGTACGTTAATTAAGTGTTAGAACTTACGCAACGGCAACCGATGCAAGGGCAAAGCGCAGATTAGGGAATCCCTACCCAACATTGCATATGGCGGCTCTGTATAAGTCGTGGGTATCTAGGGCGTGTCGCCCATTAAGTCTAGAAGCCTTTCAAGAGCGGAATTTGAAGGTGAGACTCCGTTGCGGCGACCTTCAAAAGCCTAGGGGTCACGCGAGCGGGTGCTGAAGAACAAAGAGATAAGACTTACACGCGGACGCTTAGCGGTATTGATGCGTTACGCTGCGCCCTTTACATCCTGGCATATTAGATAATTTTAATTGTTTCGGGTGAGAAAGCATCAGTCTCAAATGTCTGCCCAAAAAATTTCCCTCCGGGATCTCACAGTAAAATCGGGCGGAACGAAGCGTCAACTTTTCAGGGTAATATCCGATGACGTACATCAAGTCTCGCGTGAAACGATACCTGCTTGCCGGTCAGAAAGAATTGCAGGATTTTTGGCATACCCATAGCGGAGATTGGCATTGGCTCAACGAAAAGCCCATGCCACTCGTGGGTCTGACTCGTCGTCTGTGGAGGTCGTCGATTCCCTCTTTCAGTTTTTGCTTTATGCTGATGCTCTCTAGCGTGATTTCCACGCTGGGATTGCTTTCAGATAGCGCTGCCACCATTATCGGTGCTATGATTATCGCGCCTTTGATGGGACCGATTATTAGTGTGGCATATGCCACGATCGCAGGAAATCGTCGGCTGCTGCGGCGATCGCTTTTGACATCTGCGATCGGGGCGATTATTACCATTTTCACTTCATTAATCACCATTCAACTCGTCGGTTTGGAAGTCGTTGGTTCGGAAGTGATGGCCCGTGCCAATCCCTCTTTAATCGATTTGGGGGTGGCGCTAGCGGCGGGTGCTGCCGGAGGTTTTGCCAATTCTCGCCGTACCATTGCCGATACCTTACCCGGTGTGGCGATCGCTGTGGCTTTGGTTCCGCCTCTAAGCACTGTGGGCATCGGCTTAGCGTTAGGTTATACTTCCCTTGCCGGTGGAGCGTTGTTGCTGTTTGCAACTAATTTTACTGGGATCATTTTTAGCGGTGGCTTGGTCTTTTTGTGTCAGGGTTACGGCAACATCAAAAGAGCGAAGCGAGGTCTGTCGATTTCTATTCTCATTTTATTGGTGCTCGGTATCCCCCTGGCATTCTCTTTACAAAATCTTTTAGTCAAAGAAAATGTACGTCGCAACGTCGGCAACTTACTACGCCGACAAACCTTAACATTTGACGATGCCGATATTCGATACATTCGCGTGCAAGAGCAAGAGAAAGCTCTGGTGGTGGAAGTTGAGGTGGCTATGGCTTTGGGTTCAATTTCCGAGCTGCAAGTCGAACTCGTTCGAGATTTTCTATCTCGGGAGTTGGAAAGAAACATCGATTTGAGGGTTCGAGTCATTCCTGTTCAGATGTTGAGTTCTCCCAAAAACTAGAGAGACCAGTGAGTCCGATCTGTGTGAATGCTGCATAAATTCACACCTAGGATAGATGAGCTTGTATCTTTCGAGCGGTTATCTTGAGAGACGACTGCAAAGGTTGCTGCAACAGTATTTTGTCTTCCGGCTCTCTTTGCACTCTTGTCTTGTCTCAATGCCCTTGGGGAAAATTATTTCTTAGCTCGCTGTATCGCGATCGGTTGTTATATTTGCCATTTATTGAGAGGAAGACTGCAATTTGAATAGCCAAAAGACTTACCACAAATATGAACGTTTTAGTGATTTTTGCACTCCGAAAATACATTCAAAAGCCCTCGATGCTCGTTAACGCAAGCTCGATCGGTTTGCACATTTTACTTGATATTTGAGGTAGGTCTATGAGTCTTCTGGTTGAAGAAATTCAGTCGCGATTACTGAATCTCGTCGGTCAAGGGATTGAAATTTTACCGGCAATTGTCGTCGGGATTCTGATCGTTATTGCCACAAGCTACGGTGCGAATTTAGTTCGCCGGCTAACGATGGCAGCTGTCCAACGAACTCTTCGCAATCGCTCGCTCCAATCTCTATTGGTGCAGATGAGTTTTGTTGCGGCTTGGGTTATTGGGATTCTAGTTGCCTGTATTATCGCGTTTCCAGATTTAGGACTTGGTGATATTATCGGTCTTCTGGGTTTGAGTTCTGTGGCTATTGGTTTTGCCTTTCAGGACATTTTTAAAAACTTTCTGGCTGGAATTTTACTTCTCTTGCAAGAGCCATTTAAATTAAACGATCAAATTCTAGTTAATGGCTTTGAAGGAACGGTGGAAGAAATTGCGATTCGTTCGACACAGATTCGCACCTACCAAGGTGAAATGGTCTTTATCCCCAATGCGATCGTCTTTACAAGTGCCGTTAAAGTTCTCACCGCTCTCGATAGTCGCCGAACCGATTTAGCAATTGGTGTGGACTACAATACTCCTCTGCCGATGGCGGTAAAAACCATGCGGGAGGCAGTTGATGGTATCGATGGGGTGTTATCGAATCCCGAACCGGAAATAGACGTGGTCAGTTTTGGCGACAGTGCGATCGATTTAGTGGTTCGCTACTGGACCTTTCCAGAAAAAAAGGAAGTCCGCCGCACGCACACAACGGTAATGATCGCTCTCAAACAAGCCTGCGATCGCGCTGAGATTAACATTCCCTATCCGATTCGTACGGTTTACCATTTCGATCAAAATAAATTTAATGACTACGACCCAGTATCGGCAAAAAGTTCGGTCAATTGATAAGGTGCTTCGGGTTCATTGAACCGATAAGAGTTGCTGTCCTCACGGTGACAGCACTCAACTATCGATATTTATATACTCCACAAATAATCGGTGCATTACTGCTACTTTTTTGCTGTTGCCATGATGTTCCAAGAGAACTCGATGTTGGACGATCGCTGTCGATCGAAATCGAAGCTCTATTGAGCTTTGCACTCTGTTATGGCGCGATCGAAAAAATTTTTTGAGAGCCGGAATTCTATCATATTTTTGGCTCTCTTTTCTATCTCGCGCGCACCAGCTCGTGAAGCATCTAGCAGCCAATAATTAAAAGCATCTGAAGAAAAATTTCAAAACTGGCGATTCACCATCAATAACGCCAGAACCCAACTTAAACGCCTATATCCGGTTATTTCTAATTAGGGTCTACTAGGCTGTATTGACATTTAGACTCTAACTGCGAGATCGCGCACTATTCGTCAATACTGCTAGAGGTACTTTGACGAATTTTAAACCTTTTCGACGCTCAAACTCTTGCTGAGAATAGGATTTAGGTCAAACCTCTGTGGTTGTCACGTTCATATCATTTCAACCGATAGGCCTTACTGTCTGAGGGTTTGAGCTAAGAATAACCCTCTTTTGTCACTCTCCGAGCACTTTTCTTATTGCTATATTCTAGAGCTTAGCCAGGGCAGGCGATCGCTCGCTTTTTTCTCAACACCAATTGACGAAGATGCTAAATTTGTCAAAATTCGCTTGTCAAACGCCGTATTGCTCAATCTACTAGGTCTTGGGAAATTACTAATCATACAAAAAAACGGAGAGTGACAGAAGAGGGATAATACCAATTTTTGTCAAAGTACCACTAGTCAAGGCTTCTCATCTGAAATGCCAACAGAACTTAGTCTAGTCTCAGATTTAAGCGAAGATTCGAGCAAGTTCGATCGCCTTTTTCTGTTAGTGAAGTGAATGTGTCGTTCGATGCATACTCAATCTCGATCTGTCCTATTAATTAAATAGATGACACTAACAAGCTGAACCTATAATTCGTATCATCTAAAATGCTTATACTAAATTCAAAAAACATAAGCTATAATTAATACAAGAGAGCAAGAGATGAGAAAAAGCAATCTCATCTGAGGCGATCGATTCACTCTGGTTACATTCAAGAAAGCTAAATCTAACGGAGGTTCAAAAATGTCTATTCTCAATCGTCAATCAACTCAAAAATCCGGTATTTTTTACTACCTGTATCATGTTCTCAATATGATGTTGCAGCCGTTACGTCAGTGGCTCGATTCGATTGAAACCCGCAATGCCAAAGTCGCCAAGTGGGTTTGCAAACTAATTCCCGCACAATGTCCTTTCGAGAGAGATATTCAATTTTTGGGTCGCACGATCGTGCATATTCCTCCCTTGTGCAAACTCAATCCTTTATACGAGCAATTTATCGGTTTGCGCTTTCGGGCATTGTGTTTCTTAGCCGACGAATGTGGTGAAGATATTTCGGCGTATTGCTAGAAAAATCAACAATTAAAGTTCGATAATGTCGAATAAATTAATTGATGTCACGTACTATTTCAACAAATATTTTCCATCTATAGAAGCGCTTCAGAATTTCTTAAACTGCTTTACGGATGCCAAAATTCATCGATAAGTTGTTTGAGTTTCTCGAAACAAACGGTAACGGTTTCTAGAGCGTCACAATTGAGTAAGTTTCGATCGATCTAAGATATCTCATTTAAGATTTTAGTCGACGATAACTCTTCTACTTCGTCTAACATTTCTTCGTCTAACATTTCCCAGTCGTTAATTTTGTCAGATAAGCGATCGATCTCCACTCCATGTTTCTCGTATCCCGGCTCGTCCACAATTCGTAGGGAATACCCATTCAAGAGATCGGAAAGAATCGCAACCATGACATCTATTGGCTCTTGACTCGTGAAGTCTCCATCTGAAAAGGTTAAGTAATACATCCCGTCGAGTTTTGGATCTGCGTGCCGATTGACCGACGGCGAAATCGGTGGACGTTTCTCCTCTGGTAACGAGAAGTAACTCAAGACTAGGGCAAGTTTTTCTGAGTCATGCATTGACGAGCGTTTTTACGAGGATGCGGAATTCTTAACCCTTAACCGACGTTCGCTCAACTGGGCCGCTAATGCGATCGCCGACTTCATACTCGTGGCATCGGCAATTCCCCGACCGGCAATATCGAAAGCTGTACCGTGGTCTGGAGACGTGCGGATAAAGGGCAAACCGATGGTGGTATTCACCGCTCGATCGAACGCCATCAGCTTCACGGGAATCAATCCCTGGTCGTGATACATTGCCAAATAGCCATCGGCGACGCAATCGAAAAATGGGTTCGTTCCTTGTTGGGTCGAAGCGTACCAAGCCTGGCCCGGTTTCACCCAGAGGGTATCCGGCGGTACGGGACCATCGAGTTGTACGGAAGGACGGTGCGATCGCTCGTCTTCAAGCCAAGGAATCAACCAATCTCGCTCTTCGGTTCCCAATTGACCCTCCTCGCCACTGTGGGGGTTGAGACCGGAAATCGCGATTCGAGGTCGATCGATGCCGAAATCTCGTTGCAAGCATTCAACAAATAAATCTAGCTTCAACGCCAGCAACTCCGGGGTTAGCACTGGAGACACTTGAGAGAGGGGAATGTGGGTGGTGGCGAGCAACGTCCGCAGCATCCAGCCGTTATGAGGCGATCGTGCCGCAAACAACATCCCAAATCGCTCGACTCCGGCACGCTTGGCCAACACTTCCGTTTGACCGGGATACTCGAAACCCGCCGCTTTCCAGAGAGACTTGGCAATCGGGCCAGTGACGATACCATGAAATTCTCCCGCGAGGGTGCGATCGAGCGCGGCACTCAAATAGGCAAAACTCGCTCCCCCACTGGCGCGATTTCCCCGACCCCATTCCCACTCGCTATCCTCGGTGGGGACTTCTAAGAGATCGAGAGAATTGGGATCGGCTAGGGAGGTAATTGCGGCGAGACGATCGTAAGTTCTGCGCAAGACCTGTCGCGTTCCCACTACCGTGATTTGGCAGCGATCGAGGACTGTTGGATCGGTAAGGGCTTTTAAAATCACCTCGGGTCCAATTCCGGCCGGATCTCCTAAAGTAATCGCCAAACGAGGGTACATTGTCATTTATACTGAAATGATTAGATTTGTAAACAGAGACAAATAAATGGCCGGAGAAATTTTTAATACCGCAGTTATATGTTTCAGCCTCATTTTAGTGGGCTTGGGTGTGGGCTTCCTACTTCTGAAAGTGCAAGGCGGCGAACCCGAATAGACTGAGTTGACTTTTTGGGGTTAATCGTCGGAGTTCGTCTTCGGGGTTAATCCTGGGGTTCGTCTAGATGTTCGGCTACTTCCCGGTACAAATTTAAGATGTGACCATCTTTTAAGAAATAAAAGACATTTCGCCCCTGCTTGCGATACCCCACTAAACGAGCGCCGCGCAGAGTTCGTAGTTGGTGAGAAACGGCTGATTCGCTCATCTCAACCGCAGCGGCAATTTCGCAAACGCACAGTTCTCGATCTGCCAAAGCCGATACGATTCGCAAGCGATTGGCATCTCCCAAACAGCCGAAAAACTCTGCCATTCGCTGGGATTTTTCCACGCTCAGCAGCTTGGATTGAAGTTGACCGACCTCGTCAAGATCGACAGCATGTCGAGTCGCACATTCGAGTGCTTTTGTCGAGCGTTTGGCATCAGGTCGAGCAGTTTCGGGGTATGTCACGATACTTGTGGTGGAAATAAGTGCGGGTACGCGGACATCTTCTAATGTACCGGAGAGTCTGCGTTCGTGCAGATTCCCAGACATCTCGAATTCATTTTGGGTGCGTCAAATTCCGCTTGTTGCCGAATCAAATGCCGATCTCACTTCGGGTGAATTTATCAGTCGATCGCGATCGAGTAGAGACAAGGCGAATCTTATCTGTTAAGATTTTATGAAACGTTAAGAATTGTCACGCAACTCTCATCTACTACAGTTTTTCTGTAGCAGCTAAAGAGGCGACCGCGTCTTTAGATAAAGAGAGGGGGGTGGATATCTCAACGAATGGAATCTAATATTTTTGGGAATGTTGGGCTTCCGAGGCGCGCTCTTGTGTTAGTTAGTTCGCGATCGAGCGTTAAGTTTGACAAGTTGCCCAGCTCGATATGTCTCTCAAGTTAGGAGGCGATCGTGTCAGGTGCAAACCGCAGTATTCATTGTCGGTGCGCAGTAATTTGTCGCTTTGACCAAAGTCTTCGATCGCACTGCGTTTCTGGTCGTTCTTCGGCTCGATAACAAACAGCTCAGACACTCTCACATCGGCGTTCCTCGACCTCATGAATAAATCCCAGTCTATAGACAACCTCATAAATTATTAAGGAGAACATCCCGCTCTCCTTTTCTCGAAGGGAGAGTGGGAGTCGTAGAGATATCGAATGAGCCTATTAATCGTCGGTGCTACTGGCACATTGGGAAGACAAATCGTTCGCCGCGCCCTAGATGAAGGGTACGAGGTACGCTGTCTGGTTCGTAGTTTTAGTCGAGCCTCTTTTTTACGAGAGTGGGGAGCCGAACTCGTACAAGCCAATTTATGCTTTCCCGACACCCTACCACCTTGCCTCGAAGGGATTAGTACGGTCATCGATGCATCCACCGCAAGGCTGACGGATTCTCTAAGCATTAAAAAGGTGGACTGGGACGGCAAGGTAGCCCTCATCCAAGCCTGTGCGGAAGCCCAAATCGATCGATTCGTTTTCTGCTCGATCTTGGATGCCCAGAAATACCCCCAAGTGCCGCTGATGGAAATCAAGCGCTGTACCGAGTTATTTTTAGCCGAGTCGGGACTCAACTACACGGTCTTGCAATTGAGCGGGTTCATGCAAGGATTGATCGGTCAGTACGCCATCCCTATCTTGGACGAGCAAACAGTGTGGATGACCGGAAAAACGGCTCCGGTGGCTTATATGAATACCCAAGATATTGCCAAGTTTGCCGTTCGCGCCCTTTCGGTACCCGAAACTGAAAACAAGACCTTCCCCGTCGTCGGGCCGCGCGCTTGGAATGGCGATGAGATTATCGGTCTTTGCGAGCAGAAATCGGGCAAAACCGCGAAAGTCACCAGAGCGCCCCTGGCTTTGCTACGAGCTGTGCGCCAAACCACCAAATTCTTTCAATGGAGCTGGAACGTGGCCGATCGGTTGGCATTTGCCGAGGTGATGGCATCGGGCAACCCTCTAACCGCATCAATGGACCAGGTGTATCCGGTGTTCGGACTCGACCCTGAAGAAACCACGACCCTAGAATCGTACCTGCAAGAATACTACGATCGCATCACAAAGAAGCTCAAAGAGATAGAATACGAGCAAGCCAAAGCCAAAGAGCGGAAAAAAGCCAGACAGAGGACTCCATTCAAGTCTTAAGTCTCCCGTTCGACTCAATTTTGCCCCACTAGCTGGATCGATCGCGTGCCTAAAGCCGGCATTATCTACAACGACATCAAACCCGTTGCTTGTCGTGTCGCCCAGGAGGTCAAAGACAAGCTAACATCTCAAGGCTGGGAAGTCTTTACGGCCTCGGGAGTAGGTGGTATGCTCGGGTACTCCCAACCCGATAGTATCGTCTGCCATACACCCATCGATGGCCTGGTTCCCCCTGGTTTTACCTCCGAAATGGAGTTTGGCGTGGTCTTGGGGGGGGATGGCACGGTTCTCTCAGCATTTCGACAGGTTGCCCCCATCGGTTTGCCGTTGTTGGGCGTTAATACCGGTCATATGGGTTTTCTGACCGAAGCCTATTTAGCGCAGCTAGATGTGGCGATCGAAGCGGTGATGGCGGGGAACTACAACGTCGAAGAACGCGCCATGTCTGTGGTTCGGCTGATGCGTAAAGATGCCGCGATCTGGGAAGCCCTGTGTTTGAACGAGATGGTGCTGCACCGAGAACCCCTAACGAGCATGTGTCACTTTGAAGTGATGGTCGGTCGCCACGCACCGGTGGATATTGCCGCCGATGGGGTGATTATCTCCACTCCGACGGGTTCGACGGCTTATTCCCTATCGGCGGGGGGGGCTGTGGTCATTCCCGACGTTCCGGTGATGCAACTGATGCCGATCTGTCCTCATTCTATGGCCTCTCGGGCGCTCATTTTTTCCGATCGCGAACCGGTGACGGTGTTTCCGGCTCATCCCAATCGGATGGTGATGGTGGTCGATGGTAATGGCGGCTGTTACGTATTGCCCGAAGATCGGGTATTTATAGAGCGATCGCCCTACAACGCTCGCTTCATTCGCCTGAACGATCCCAGATTTTTCCGCGTCCTGCGAGAGAAACTGGGTTGGGGACTGCCGCACATCGCCAAACCCACATCGGTAGAATTACCCTAGAAAATTCGGAGCGCAGTAACTGCTGACCTACTTTCGATGACCGATGTAGGAAACCCTCAGACCCTTTTTATAGTCTTCCATTCCCGACCAATTTTTGATTTCTTTAGACCGATAATCAATTTGATGGTAATCGTAATTTATTCGATCGAACATGGACTCAAGGAAAGAACATGTTGGCCAAAATGCGATCCCATCGTCATCCGTTGTGTCACTGGTTTTGTTCGGATTTTCAACAATCATTTGTAGGATCGGTGGTTTGCCTAAAAAGTTTTTCAATCCATACCACAAATAATTTTTTGCCACATTGGTATCGATAATCGTCGTTTGGGGAGACAGCCGTTTGACTTCTCGAAAGAAATCAACTTGCCTGACAGTATGGTATAGAAAACCAAAACAGAGAATGACATCAAACTGTTGAGGTGATGCCGAAGACAAATAATCAAAAATATCTGCTTTGATAAACTCCATTTTGGATTTATATTCTGTATTTTGCAGGTTTTGCTTTCCTCGTTCGATGAGTTCTTGTCTGGCCTCAATTCCAATCACTTTTTTTGCCCCTAAAACAAGGCATGGATAAGATAAACGACCGGTATTACAAGCTAAGTCTAGAACTACCTTATCTTTAATAATTTCCTGATGGCGAGTTAAAAGATTTTCGCACCTCCAATTAAATCGATTGTGATCGGAATACCGACCTCCCTCACCATAAGGCAATTTAGAATAATCGAACATAAATTCTTTCATTAAACTGACCTCATCTTAATTAATTGTCAGACTCTTTCTCTTTGTAAACATCGTGCACGAAGCTAATTTTAAACTCCGAATAAAACGAATATGCCGTCAACCCGTTTCATCGATTGACGACATGTTAGCTTGAAGCGACCAGTGATTGATTCTTGTTTGGATAACAGGTGCAAGTTTGACCCGATGGGCTACTGAGTGTGATGACTTGTTTCTTTTGGAGTCATGATAGAACTAGCCTACACCTAATGAATTTTTTGTCAAACTCTTAGAACTCGAACAGATCGACCCAGATGGCACGACCCATTGAGAGCTTGAGTGCCGATCGTAACGCTACATCAGTCCTACGGAATATAAACCTTTGCCCGATCGTTTCGAGATCGGGCGTTCGGCGACCTAATTTACGCCGACACTCACCAACGTAAGACCCCAGTGGTAAGAGCGATCGAACATCTGTTAGCTTAGGCTTAGGGACAATAGTCCAACAGACAAAGATCCCAGGGTGGGAGCAATTGAGGTCTTCTTTTCGTCGGGATCTGCGGAATTTGCGATCGAATAAGGATCTAAATAAGTTATTTGGGATTTCATGGGATTCGCTCAATATCAGTTTTCTTGCTTCAAATTTTGGTCTCAAATGCCTCAACGGTGGCAGTTTTTCTCTAGCCGCGTTGCGATCGCCATTTTGAGTAGCGGCTTATTCAGTTTCGGCATGGGACATCCGGCAACGCTGGCTCAAACCAACAACGCTTGTCAGATCGTCCCCTCCGCTGCCGCTCAAAAAGAAGCGCTGCGCCAAGCCGGAATCGTCGAGGGCAACCCCGAGGACCGAGAACGCTATCGAGATATGGTCGCCAAGCACGGTGCAGAAGTCCAGCAGTGTCGCCGTCAAACTTGGCCGCAAAATCAGGCACTCTGGCTGCGGGTATATCCTTGCGATTCCAAACCCGGTGTATTGGAAGGGGTTTTAGACGAAATCACGAATAAGGGTTACAACCAAGTGTACGTGGAAGCGTTCTACGACGGTCAGGTACTCCTCCCCGCTTCAGATAACCCCACACCTTGGAATTCGGTGGTGCGATCGTCGGGGGCCGAAGATATCGATTTATTAAGCGATGCGATTTCTATCGGGCGAGAACGAGGACTGAAAGTGTATGCCTGGTTGTTCACCCTCAATTTTGGATATACCTACGGACAGCGGTTCGATCGGGCTTCGGTTTTGGCTCGAAACGGTTACGGCGACACCACGTTAACCGTCACCGATCGCGCCTATGCCGAATATGATGGCTCAAATCCGGGCGATCGCAACCAAGCCTTCGTCGATCCCTACGACGAGCAGGCACGGCAGGACTATCGCAAACTCGTGGATGCCTTAATCGAACGCCAGCCCGATGGGGTGTTATTCGACTACGTGCGCTATCCTCGCGGGACTGGGGCGCGATCGGTCGTTAGCGAGGTTCAAGATTTGTGGATCTACGGGGAAGCGGCAAAACAAGCCCTCTATCAGCGCGCTTTGAACTCCAAAGGACGGGAACTCATCGAGCGATTTTTGAACCAGGGATACGTCAGTACCAGCGATGTGGAGACGGTAAACCGACGCTACCCCCAAGAAGAAGCCATGTGGCAGGGACGTAATGTTTCGCAACCGGTACAAGAACAGCTTTGGTATCTCAGCGTCGCCCACGCCGTGCAAGGAGTACTCGATTTTCTTGCCGATGCCATCGAACCGGTTGAACGTGACGGAATTGCAACTGGGGCGGTCTTTTTCCCAGATGCCAATCAATCGGTGGGAGAAGGCGGATTCGACTCGCGCTTGCAAGCTTGGGATCGATTTCCGGCTTCGATGCAATGGCATCCGATGATTTACGGTGTTTGCGGTCAGACGAGCTGTATTGTCGATTTGTTAGAGCGGGTTTTGAACTACGCTCCCCTAGAAACCCAGATCGTCCCGGCGATCGCGGGAAAATGGGGTGAATCGGTAACCAATCGCCCTCCCCTGGAAGTGCAAATGCGCGATATCCAGCGTGCGGCCCCGCAAGTAAACTCTATTAGCCATTTCGCCTATTCGTGGCAAAATCCAGAGTCCGATCGCGAGCGGAAGTTCTGCTCGTTGAATTAAAGAACGGGGAAAAC
>NZ_JADEXN010000356.1 GCF_015207075.1 Zarconia navalis LEGE 11467 | reverse complement strand
TTTTGCCTCTAACGCGCGCTCGATCTTCGAGGATTCGATACCGGTCGCTCGATTCGATCTGAAGTCTTACCGACCCGCTATCGCCCTAGGGAAAAACTTGAGAAGATCGCGCGTTGGCAGGGGAAACGGGGTCACAAAGACGGTCTTATCGATTTGTCTGGGTACAAATTCGCCGTCAGATCGAGCGGAATTTGGAAAACACGTACCTAGCCACGCACCCCAATTTAAAGCACGGATCGTCGCTCCAACTCTCAACCCACCCTAAAACCCGATCCCGATTGAGTTCGATCCTAAATTCTGCGTAACCGCCACTTGCTGTTGAGAGTCTAGCAGTCCACTTCAGACAAGATGACGGGTAATTTTTTAGGGGGCAGTGTCCGAGTGGTTTCCCCGATCGCACGGGGTAGGCAAAGGGGTAGTACCCCGACTCATCAAAACCAATGTGGTGGACTAGTTCAAAATGGGTTGAATTGCTACTGATTCTAACCCAACTTGCTCTAATAAATCGTTCCACTCACTCCTAAGCGTCTCATCTCCAGGGCGATCGAGTTGAGCTTTGGCTAAAATCTCTAAGGTCTCGTACCAAAGCCCCGAGGCTCCATATTCCGTTGCCAGCTCCACGGGATCTGAGGTATTTTCGGTGGGAATAAAGGTTTCAACTCGCTTCACCCATCCCACGACGCTCAAGTTATCCGGGCGGAGAATGCCGTTGGGTTCGATGGGGGCCAATGCCCACAAATAGTTCTTGCCGACTTCGAGTTCGGGGCTATTTTCTGGTAGCGTTACCCCGACCGTGCCGCCTTCACCGGAAATATTTAGCATTGTATGGTACAAAGGATTCCCATCCTCGTCTTGAATGCTGAAAAAGACTTGTTTGGATGCTGTCGGTGGTATATAGACGTAAAATGTAGGACGGGCCAATCGGGTTTGTCCGTGTTGGGTGGGTGGTAACAATGCCGTTAGAGTCGGTAACTCATTACCGCGAGTCCCCCCCGCCACGCTGCTATCGGGGATCGAGTCGCCCGTATTCTCGAATTGAATGTTACCGCGAGTTCCCCCCGCCACGCTGCTATCGGGGATCGAGTCGCCCGTATTCTCGAATTGAACGTTACCGCGAGTTCCCCCCGCCACGCTGCTAACTGGAGCGTCATTTCCGGGGGCGGCGAACTGAACGTTACCGCGAGTCCCCCCTGCCACGCTGCTAACCGGAGCGTCATTTCCGGGGGCGGCGAACTGAACGCTACCTCGGACACCGCCGCCAATACTCGTTGGGGGAGCTGCCTCTCCTGGGGTTTGAAACTCTACGCTGACGGGCCAACCCTTTGGTAAGGTTGAATTGCGATCGAGGGTGGCACTTGCCCGAGCCGGAACGACAAATCCAGTACTCAGGAGAACAGCTCCCGCGAACGTCGCAGATATGGCAGCTAGAGAAATTGGGAAGTTTGACTGAGTCATCGTGGATAGAGCCTTTATGGGTCTCGATAGCGGCTTAGCTTGCCTGGATAAAAAGGAGAAGTTTGACGACGGTTGATGGCTTATCAATATTGTAGGCAAAAAGCAAGGACTGGCTTTGCGTAATTTCACAGAGTCCTTTTAAAGATTAATTAAAGATTTTCCTGGGGCTACAACCAATTTCCAACTAATACAAACGCAGACCAAAAATAGGGATGTTCGTGTAAGGGATCGCGCAACAAGGTCAGTTGTGCTTGGCGCAGTGCTTCAGCTTTCGTGACCGATCGATCGGAAGCGGTGAGCTGGTTGTAGAACTCGCGCATCAAATCGGAGGTAGCCACATCGCTAACGGACCACAGGCTCGCAAGGGTGCTGCGAGCGCCCGATCTCAGGGCAAATCCGGCCAGTCCCAGAGTGGCGCGATTATCCCCAGCGGCGGTTTGGCAGGCACTCATCACCAGCAGTTCGATGGGATCGGAAATCCCGAAGCGGCTGTTTTCAAAAATCCGATTGAAATCTTGAACTCCGATGCGATCGTTCCAGGTCAGAAGAAAAGTTTCCTCGGGGTTGGAGCTAAACTGACCGTGGGTAGCCATGTGGACGATGGGGAAAGATTGAGATGCGAGGATGGTTTCAAAGCGATCGCTGGTAAATTCTCCATCGAGTAAAATCTGGGTGGAATCCACCTCGGAGGCAATTTCTTGCATTTCGGCATTGACTCCGGGCAAGGGATTAAAGCCCTGACGAGCTTCTGTTAATCCCACGGCGAGTGCTTTGCGCCGCTCTTGCCCGAGTCCCTCGGGAAACAGTTGCAATCCCGGAGAGAGAGCAACACCGTACTTTTCCATCACGTACTGCCGACCGTCGTAGAGGACCGAAATGGGTAAATTGCGCAAGAACCCATCGGGAACGAACACCAGAGTCTTAATCCCATTGCGTTCGAAATCAGCTTCAGCCGGTCGAATCAGCCAATCGTAAACTTGTTCGGAGAGTCGCAAGCGCTCGTCTCGAGGATACACCGGGTACAGGGAGGAGTAGAGTTGCTGGAGAATCCCTTCAACCTCTGGTGCGGTGAGGGGAGTGGCATGGTGGGAGAACGTGCCGTCGGGCAGAGACCAAACTGTTTCGAGGCGATCGCTCAAAATTATCGGATAGATGACGGCTGCCTCGGGATCGATCGCGTCGATCCCGACGGGTTGAGTTTCCAGGCAAGAGTCCCCGAAAAAGTTATCGAGTTGGGCTAGTTGCAACGCTTCCATCACTTCCCGTGCTTGTTTGAGATCCTCTTGCGTTGCTCCCGGCCGTAACAGAAGGCTGGCCAATTCTCGATAGATCGGTTCGATACTTTCTTTAAACTCGAACTGCACGTCGGGGTTAATGGTGACTAAGTCGCCCCGCAAGGTTTGAAGGATATCAAACGCACTTTGATAAGCGGCTTTTGCCCCCGGAATGTTTCCCTGCTCTTTGAGAATTCCGCCGAGTTGACCCGCCGCGCGCGCGGTAATGTCGGCTGCCTCGATATTCTGAGAAATTTGTAGGGCTTGCTCGGTGAGGGTGCGGGCGATCTCAATTTGCCCGTTTCGAGCGTAAAGTTTACCTAAATAAGCCTGGGCGTAGGCTTCGGCACGGCGATCGCCCAGTTGCTGCGCCTCGGAGATCGCCCGCGCCAATGAGGAGGCGATTTCTTGAGGCTCGATCGCGATCGCGCCTGCGTTTTGCAAGTCGATGGAGCTGTTGGCAAAATTGACCCGAGCGTAGATGGCTCCACGGCCCGGTGCTAAATTCATCAATCGAGACTGGATATCCCCGGCTAAGGCGGGAATCTCCTCCCGCGAACACAGGGACTGGGAACTCTGACACAACTCGACCCAAATTCTCAATTGATTGAGTTGCGCTTGCACTTGTATCAGCGTTTCGGGGGAAAGGCTGATAGCTTGTTGATAATACCGAAGGGCGACATCGTACTGACGAAAATCTTTGGCAATGTTACCGATACTCAACAGGGTAGCACCGGTTTCTGCGGGAGCGTCGAGTCGATCGGAAATCGCCCAACTTTGTTCTAGAACTTGTTTGGAGTACACTGGATCGCCGATGGTTTGCAGGGCAATGCCCAAACTTCGCAAGCCGTTGGCTTTGAGGAGACTGTCCGGTTGAGATTGAAGGCGATCGTTGATTTGTTCGAGTAGCGATCGCGCCTGTCGATACTGCCCCAAAGCTTGTAGGGCTTGGGCTTGACCGAGTTGGCTGCCAAGGATGCCGGTTTCGTCGCTGGCGCGATCGTATGCGGCTTGGGCTTGTTTCCAGCTTTCTAATGCCTCTTCTGTTTGTCCGCTCGTCAGTTCCAACCGGCCTCGGGTATTTAAGGCTTGTGCCAAGAGCGCATCGTTGATGGGGTCGATTTTTGAGAGCGAACCGATCAGTTCGAGACTTGTTGCGATCGCATCGCGCGCTCTGGTCAATTCCCCGAGGTGCTGATAGGCCAGAGACAAGTGATTGAGGGCTTGAGCCTGCCATTCAATTTGCTGTCGCGCCCCGTAAGTTTGCGCCGCTTGCTCCCACGCGCTAGCCGCTTGGGCAAACTGTCCGTTTTGGTAGAAGTTTTTACCCTGTTGCAGGAGTTCCGGGGGATTTTGGGCTGGTTCGATGGATTCGCTGGCTTCTTCCCCATTCAACGCCACCAGGGGCAAATTTGGGCGAGCCGTTGCCGGAATTGCGATGTGGGTCGGCAATAGCACCACCATCAACCCCGAAACAACTAGAGCGAGTATTCTCCAACCCCTTGGCGGTCGAGCTTTCGGAGATTGCCACCATCGCCGGGGAGAGAAAAATGCCCGATGGCCGTCGCTCTGATGCCACTGGGTTGAGAATCCTCGACGTACCCAAGCGGCACGTTGCCCGAATGTTCGGTCGAACAATCTCCAAACGTTTCTCAGGTCGGGTCGGAATACTGGGTGGCTGTTTCGGTGCTTGGGTGACATAGCTCTCGGAACTGAGATAGGTAGCACTCCATTCTGGATTTGAGGAATGGAGAGTTGGCATCGTTTTTACCGATCGGGCTTCGGGAATATTCGCTCTTTTGGAGTTAGCTCGAGTTTGGACGATCGGTTGGCTGCACGCACGTGAATTTGGAGACCGTTCGATTTTCTTCTCTTTTCTCCCCCTGCTCGCGTCACTAGGACTTATATTTAACCGAACTCGAGCTAAGGGAGTAGATGCACCGACTCTCGGAGGAAAGTCTCTTTCAGATTATCGAACTTTTGAGATGCTGTCTTTCCATTTGTGGAAATTGAACGACCTATTGGAGAAATATTGAAGAAATCAGGATTTTGCGTCCCCTCTGGTTGTCGTTAATGGGTTTATAAATCCTGACAATCGGGTGTTGAAATCAGATCGCCGATTTGGGGTCGTCCGGCAACCAGCTCGACTTTCCCATCCTCGCGTACGATCCACCCCGTCGCTTCGACGATCGCCTTGGGAGGTTGCGTCGCCATACTTGGAGAGGATGGTACCGGGGTTAGATTCGATCGGGCTTCGGGTATCTCTGGAGCTACCGTTCGGACATCTTCCCATAGCGTTTGACCTCGGATCGTGGCGGTGGGGTCTTCGGGCAATCCTCCTCGTCCGGTGGAGACAAAAGAACTGCCACTTGCCGCCGCGCAACCGGTCACCACTCGATCGGTAGGATCGGTGGTGTTGCTGGCGAGTTCTACCAATCCGGCAGCCGCATCGATATCGGGGGTGAGAATCGTGACGGTGCCGCTAAATTCAGCCCCCAATTCCGAAGTGGCGGTAATATCGCTTTCGGGGGTGAGGCGATCTCGAAACTCGGTACCGAAGATGCCCTCTGCCACGATCGTCACCCGTCCTCCAAAACTGTGTTGGGCGTTGGCGGTGATATCGCTATTGTCCAGAGCCACTAAGGTGGTGGTATCGATATTGATGTTACCCCCCGTTGCCGTCCCGGTGGCATTGGTGGTAATCAGGCTTTGCTCTCGCAACTGTATATCGGAGGTATCGAGGAGAATGTTGGCTCGATCTCCTTCTACGGTTTCAGCCCCGAGGGTACCGCGTTCCAAGCGGATATCGGGAGCAACGATTTCCAGGTTGCCAGCCGCCCCGGCATTTTCGCTGGTGACGATGATTTCTCCGCCCTCTCGCACCGTCAATCGATCGGTCTTCAGGACGATCGTGCCTGCATTTCCCCTTCCCGGCGAGTTGGCAAACAAACCCGTGTTGACTCCAGACACCTCAATGGCGTTTTCGGCTTCGACGACAACATTACCGGCCGAGGCATTGCTTTCACTCAAGGCTTCCAATTGCGCGCCGTTGGTGACCGAGAGGAAAGGTGTGACGATCGAG
>NZ_JADEXN010000355.1 GCF_015207075.1 Zarconia navalis LEGE 11467 | reverse complement strand
GAGCAGGTGTTGCTGGGGGAGAGGGAGAGGGGGAGAAAGTAACCATTCCGCGCTTCGGAATTTGCAAAAACGAGTCACCGATTTTTCGTTGTCAATTGTCTGTTCGCTCAACCGGAAAAAAGAATGTCGATCGCGCGTTGCGAGCCTAAACCTGGTAAAACTAGGGTTGATATGCGAGGAGTGAGAAAACCCGAGTGAGAGGCGATCGAAACGCAAGACTGTGGCAAATTTTGAGGCAGTGGACCGACAGGCACATTCTGCCTGTCCGCATCCCCTCTGGGGCGATCGTGCGCCTGAATCCCTACCAGCAGTGGCAGAGGTACGGTGCGATCGCCCTTGCCGGTACGATCGGAATTTTACTCCTGGGTGAAGGAAGTCGCCCGCGTCCGGCGTTATCTCCCCCAGCCCCTTGCGGTTGGTTGGCCGCTCTCGATCCTCCACTGCCCAATTTGGGTTCGGCCGATTCGGTGGATGCTTTGTACCGAATTCGCGAACGACTGGATTTGGAAATCGATCGCTGTGTGGGAAATCTCAAGTTAACTGAATTTGCCCCCCAAGTTCTCGAAGTCCAAACCCTAGAAGTTCAGCAAGAATCTTTCGAGCGTCACCGACAGGCAGTAGACGATCGCCTGGAGATGGAGGCGCAGGCGCGGCAAATTTGGGACGAAACGATGGTTATCGCTCAAAGTGCGATCGGCGTGGGGAAGGAAGCCAAACTCGATCGCAGCCAAACCCCTGAAGATGCGATCGAAATTTGGCGGCAGACTCAATCTCTGTGGCAGCAAACCCTCGACAGTCTCGATCGGATTCCAGATGAGTCGATTCTCGCCCCCTACAAAGCTGCAAAGACGACGGAATATCGAGGCTACCTGGCAGTCGTCACCAATAAGCTCGAAATCGCCCAACTCGCCACCGGGTTTGTGTTCTACGGCGATACGAATCGAGATGGAGTCGCCGACGATCTCGATTATCCCGGCCGCCAACTCTGGTCGCTCGAATCTGGGGCGCTGATGCTGTTTAATAACGATGACGATGATGGCGATCGCGTTCCCGACTGGGAAGACACTCGGGTGAACGGATCGGAGGATGAAGCGGATTTGGCGATCGTCCGCTTGCAAACTGTTGCCGGATTTAAGGATTCGCAGATCGTTCTGACGGCGGATGTCAATTCTCGCGAGTACGTTAATGTCTTTCAACAAGTTGAGGGAGAATGGAAGCCCATTGATTTGACGGGAAACGAACCCATTGTTGAAGATCGCGAAATTATTCTGGGGGTGGAAGCCAAACAGTTTGCCTACCGCAACTGGAACGGTATCCTTCGCCTGGAAGCCACCGCCACCAAAAATGGAACGACGATCGCCGCAGACCGGGTGCAAATCCGCGTTTCCCCCTGGATTCTTTCGCCTAACACCGCCCCCACAGAGGAATTTTTCGTCAGCGCTTTAGGGATTAATCGCGAATTTGTCGAACAAATTAAAGCGATCGTCCCTCAAACTGGGGCGAAACTCAAAGTTGTACCCCAAGGACCGACCTGGATGCAGGACACCATGGAAATTGGCTACGTTCAGTTTCCCAAAGCCAACGCCCTGAAGACCGTTCCTAGCGTGTTGCAAGGAAACCGCAGCATCGGCTTGGATCGCTATCCCAAATCCTTACTGGGAAAAAACTTCGGCTGGTTTAAGATCGGTCAGCCGCGCCCGGTTCCTGCGGGAAATGGCTTGCCGGATTGGTATGGCAATCTGGAGGTGACACCGCCGCTGCCGAACTATCCATTGGGGCGCATTTATTACGGGCAATCTGGGGATGTGGGGATGCATCCAGAGGTACTGGAGTTTGTCAAAGCCCAAGAAATTCAAGGACCTCCGGTGGCGATCGATACCTCTTGGTTGTTAATTCGCCACGTGGACGAGATTCTCAGTTTTATTCCCACCCCCGATGGGGGACATCTGGTGATGGTGGCATCTCCCGAGGCGGGGGTGAACCTGTTGCGGGAACTTGCCGAACAGGGATACGGCGATCGCATCATCAATCGGGGACTGAGTACTCAAATCACCATTGATGCGGCCCTAGCCAATACCAATCTGGTCGAACACAATTTAAAAATACAGCGTGACTATATCGATCCGACTATCGAACAACTCAAGCGAGAGTTTCAACTCGACGACTCACAAATTATTCAATTGCCGGAGATGTATACGACCTTTGGGGCCGCATGGTCGCCGAGTACGGTGAATTCGGTGATGGTGAACGGTCAGTTATTGGTCTCCGACCCCCGAGGGGCGATCGTGGATGATGTGGATTATTCCCAGAAACGCTTTCGCCAACTGATTGCTGCTTCGGGGTTGCAAGTCCATTTCCTCAACGACAGGTCTTATCACGAAATGCGCGGCAATACTCACTGCGCCACCAATACCACCCGCAAAGCCAAGACTCAACCGTTTTGGGAGCGCTTGTCGGGTAACGGACAACTTGCAATGGAAAATTGACCCTTACCTCAAAACTGACATTTCCAGAGATGTTGCCATTTAACAATGTTTCAGGGAGTTCTCAGGGGGTTCTCACATTGAAAAAACGAGATGAATGCGATCGTTCAAAGCCTCTCGGGCTTTAGCTGTGGGCTGCCAATATTTCAGATCTGAAATATTGGAGCGGCCAACTCCAGAGATTTTCTGTAACGACAGATACGAGATCCCCCCGTACTGTAGTAAATGAAGGTGAACAAACACCAAACAACACAAACACGCAACCGAACAATTCGCAAAAGGAGCAACTTACAATGGGTGTCCAAATTGGTGGTAACGGAAATGATGTCCTCATCGGTGAAAACGATTTCGACCTCCTAATTGGTGGGGGTGGAGATGATACGATTCGCGGTGGCGCTCAAACTGATGCGCTGATTGGTGGAGAAGGAGACGACTTACTCATCGGCGACACGGGAGACGACCAAATTTTTGGTGGCGAAGGCAACGATACGATCGTTTGGAATAACGGCGATGGTAGCGACTTAATGGAAGGCGGCAACGGCCTCGATACCGTTCAAGTTAACGGTTCTGTTACCGACGGCGACAACTTTAACATCGAAGCCAACGGTCAGCGAGTTCGGTTCGATCGTCTTAACCTGATACCGTTCACCCTCGATGTGGATGATGTTGAAGATTTTGTTGTCAATGGTGGTGGAGGGAACGATACACTCTCCGTTCAAGACCTGACAGAAACGGACATCGAACTGGTAACCTTTGCTGGTGACGATGGGGACGACTTGCTCGATGGCAGCAACGCCAAAGCCTCTCTTCACGGCTATGGCAATAAAGGCAACGACACTCTCGTGGGTGGAGAAACTCGCGATACGCTTTGGGGTGGTCAAGATGAGGATTTGCTCCGGGGCGGGAACGAAGTCGATCGCCTATTGGGTAATATGGGTAACGATACCCTGATTGGGGATAAAGGAGATGACGAAATCTTCGGCGGTCTGGGTGACGACCTCCTGATCTGGAACAATGGCGACGGTAGCGACTTTATGAAAGGAGCTGAAGGTTTAGATACCGTTCAAGTCAATGGTGCGATCGGCGATGGCGATGAGTTCAGCCTGGAAGCCAATGGCGGTAATGTCCGGTTCCAACGGAACAACCTCGGCCTGTTTGCCTTAAACGTTCAAGAGGTGGAAGCCTTTGAAATTAATGGCAACGGCGGTGACGATTCCCTCACCGTGGAGAATCTCGATAGTACGGATGTAGAAATTGTCGCTTTTGACGGTGGTGACGGAAACGATTTCCTTGATGCAAGCAATACCAATACTCCAATTTTCGCTGATGGTGGTGCTGGAGACGACATTCTAATTGGTGGCAGTGGAGACGATACATTAGTGGGTGGTGCGGGTGCCGACTTACTCATTGGGGGAGCCGGGAATGATATTCTAATTGGAGGTGATTTTGATGACCCTGCAATCGGAGTGATTAATACCCTAGAAGGGAATGACGGCAGCGATAGTTACATCCTCGCCAACGAAAATATTACCTACTACAACGACGGTGACGATACCACTGCCGGACTCAACGACTACGCAGTGCTAGCCGACTTC
This sequence comes from Zarconia navalis LEGE 11467, assembly GCF_015207075.1. GTDB lineage: Bacteria > Cyanobacteriota > Cyanobacteriia > Cyanobacteriales > Geitlerinemataceae > Zarconia > Zarconia navalis. Next base: position 1,742 of record NZ_JADEXN010000355.1, on the reverse strand, counting down.
AACACCGCAGAGGACTCTATCGAGCTAAACGCCGGAACCGAATACGTCACCGGTGCCTCTCCTGTCAACGGAGTCAGCGGTACGGCTATTTACATCGACTCCAACGGCGACGGAGTCCAAAACGCAGGGGACGAGTTGGTAGCAGTCGCTCAAGATGTCACCTCCCTCGACCTCAATGCCTCCTACGTCACCTACGTCTAAATCCATCATCCCATCGGGCGGGCATGCCCCGCCCGGTCAGGGTCGCATTGAGTGCGCTCGAACCAAAACTGCATAAGTTAATCGGTGCGGGAGGTATATAAGAGTAACACTGCAAACACACTATGTCACATCCCTAGCTAACCCCGAGTCTCATTGTAGATTGGGGGTTTTTCTTGTCAACGGCTTCTTTTGGGAACGGAGAATGGACGGTTTATATCAAGTTCGGATAATTAGTTCTAACTCGCGCGCAATTGCCGAATCTCTTCTCTAATTCTCTCTCCCGCTTCCCCTTCTTCCCCAGCTCCCCCAGCTCGCTTCACGATGAATGAGAAGTATTCAACCGAACTTGATATTACTGTCTCCCTTGTCTTCCTTGTCTTCCTTGTCTTCCTTGTCTCCCTTGTCTCCCTTGTCTCCCCGTCCCCCATCTCCTCCATCGACTGCATAAAATCATGGAGGTCGAACGTAGAGATACGCAGGTAACCATCTCAAAAAAACTAGGGTATTTGTGATGAATCCCACTCAGGCTTATGTTGTCGAGACCCGAAAAAATTGCCAGCTCGCACCTCCGAGAGGGGCGAGTTCAACTCGAACTAACATCTATCGTACTTCTTCCTTGCGTATGGGAAGTCATCGCCCAACTCGATATCTTTCCCGAACCACCCACCAACCGGAATTGACCGAGCATCTCACCGAAAATTCGATCGATATTCCTCAACCCAAAAAATCGCCGCAACCTTCTAAGCCATCCCAGAGCAACGAAGATTTAGCATCGAGTCTGAGTGCTGCAGCTTGGAACAACCTTGGCATTGCTTGGGCGAATTTGGAGCAGTACGATGATGCTCTGAGCGCCTTCGAACGAGCCTTGACTCTCGATCCAACTTTCGATCGCGCAATCGGCAACGCTCGCCGAATCCAACACTTGACCGGCGAGGAGTAATAGAGTTGTTGGGAAATAAGGGCAATCGCGCACGATCTTTGGGTCTGTGTGATGGGTAGATTTAGGCAGCATCTAAATAAAAGTTCCAAAGTCCAGCAGCCATCAACATGAGTCGATCGTTAAAAAAGGGGAATGGATATGCTCGATCGAGCATATCGAAAGGCTTGTAAGCCACGCTCGTCAAACCACGGGTTAAGTTCTCCAAGTTGCTTTGCACTGCAAGGGCTAAGACAAAACTGACTCCCTTAAGTAGAGTTAAGATGGGACCCAAGCTAACTTCTAAAGCTGTTAGCTCTGCCGCGCTTGACGAGCAAGACAATAAAGCGACGCATGAGGATCCAAACGCCACCGAATTAGGAAAGCGACAGGTTGAGGAGGGTAAAGCAGAATGTTGACAACCGATCGCGTGCCTTTTACGCTTGAGATTCCCCAAATTGCTGTCGGTACTCTCGCTCGCCGTACTCGGGAATTATAGTTTGCAAAAGCTGGGTACTTCCTTCAACAATTTCCATAATTTTGGCATCTCGCCAATATCGTTGCACCGAAGATTCGCCACTGCAACCGTAAGCACCATGAATCTGTACGGCATCGCTGGTGACTT
>NZ_JADEXN010000354.1 GCF_015207075.1 Zarconia navalis LEGE 11467 | reverse complement strand
TCGGGCACGGGAGATCGGATATCCTAGGGATTTGAGCCGATCGCTTAGGCAGGGATGGGTATCTTCATTATTGGTCTTCTCCCCGAGCGCCTCTTTTAACCATCGATCGCTTTTATCTTCGGCGACGGGACGGTGTAAGACCCCTAACATTGAAGAATAAACATCCTCAGGTGGGTCGGCTTGATGTTCGATTTGCTTGTGGATATCCGACCAAAAAGAACTTTCGAGAAAACGCGCTTTAATTTCAACATTCATCAAAGCCTCGGCGGTATTGCGCGCGCCAGCCAGTTGTGCCGCACAGCGATCGGCTTCGTACTCGTTCATCCGCGCCAAGGTAAAAGAGTAGGCATCAAATGAAGGCCAATACCAATTTAGAAAGCGATCGAATAAAATCGAGGTTCCCGGTCGATCGCTTTGATGCAACCGTTCGTAAATTTGCAACCAAGTTTTACGAACTCGATAAATCCAGGCAGAAAAGCGAGAATGGTTGCCCGAAAGATGACCGAGTTCGTGGGCGAGAACGGCTTTGAGTTGTTCTAAAGACAAAGCTTGCATCAAGGGCAATCCCAACAGCAAATAGTTTTGTTGCCAACCTAAGATACCCAGCCGAGGAATTTGAACCACTCCGGCGTTAAATTCTCGATTCAAGAGAATGTTATGAAATCGAGGTGCTTGGAGTTTCGCGGTCAATTCATCAACTAAAGCGAAGAGTTCGGGAACTTGGCGGCGACTGAGGCGAATCCCTTGAGGCGGTGGGAAAGTCACCCAGAGCGATCGGACGATCGCCCAGGCGGGAATTAGTAAGATAATCAAAAGTTTGATAACAGAACCATTAATCCGCTTACTAAAAAAAATAGCAGAAAGGATTAGCCCGATAATGGCAAGTAACCCAACCAATACAAAAAAAATATAGGCATATCCTAATGCGGCGAACAAGGCAACCCGCAGGCGGTATTGACCGGGCTTTTGTTTTGAGAAGCCTTCAAGCTTTGCAACTAATATATCGAATTTTGTTTGGGCGATCGTCATGCAATAGAACCCCGTTTATATAGAAAATAACTAGATCGAGAACTTGACCAAAAAAGGCAGCAAACATTCGTTTGATTTCTATTATTCCAGAGCTGAATCTAAAATAATGTCTAAAATCGGAATACAAAACTTGTCAGAATATGACTTTTTTAAAAAGCAATCTTCCTCACAAAGTTTTCATATTTTTAAGCCGTCTTTAGTCTGTTTTAACCTAACTTAAGGATGACCATCAAGGGTCGCTGTAAGGTGAAGATTCAGGTTGAATTCAAACTCTTGTATGGTAATAAGTTCGCGAGCACGGATCGAACCTGCGTCCAGCCGGAAAAGAGCCGACCGCTTTACCACTGAGCGACCTTATCCATGACTTTATTGATGCCATCAGGGTTTGAAGGAACGATCGACGAAATTTGTCGATCCGCAAATAGACCGCTAGTCTCCTATTTCTACCTCGCCTAAAATCGTGGGATTCGCGTTCGCGGGTTGGATGGCATCGGGAAACACCAACCGAACTTGAATTTGATAGCGTCCCGGCACAATATCCGAAGTGAGGGGGAGTTGATGGAAGTCTCGCAGCAGGGTTCCCAGGGCGATCGAATCGGTTTGCCCCAAATAGCCGTTCACGAGGGGAGATTGCCACTTGTGCGGCACTTCATCGCTGACATTGACTAAGGCGATCTCGACTTCTAAATTCGGGAGTGCGTCCTCGAGAAAGTGCCAATATAACGTGATTTTACCGGGTTTTTCCGGAGTCCATCGATCGCGATTCAGATCGTATCCCAACAAGCGAATAGAAGGGGTGAAAGTGGTGTTGACGGGAGACTGGATACGGGCTAAATCTTCGGGTAATAGCGTCGGTCCTGGATAGATGTTCACGTAGTCGAGACCGTCGATATGTAAGGTATATAACGGTTGCTGTCCCCGGAAGTATGCCAGAAATTCGCCATCGGGAATCTGACGCTGGAACTGGTTGAAATACAACACGATGCGATGAGCGCCCACCCAGCGTCGGAGTCGTTCGGGGGAGGGTTTATCTCGACCGATGTTGGTGGCTTCTCCGAGGAAGTAGGGTTCGAGGGCTTTGCTATAGGCACTCGCCACCAGGGTGCGCTCGGCCTCTGGAGATTTATTGAGCCATCGGGCAGCGCGATCGAGTCCCTCCCCTTGTCCCACCATCAGCAGGTGTTGGGCGACTCGCGATCCCCCAGCGAGGGGATTGAAGTAGGTGATGTAGTAAGGAAAGTGGGGCAGTAGAACCGCCAGTTGAGCGACGATCGCAAAGAGGGCGCAACTCACAGCCAGATTTGCTTTGATGCCAAGCGTTCTCGCAAGCCGAGGGAATTTCCGTTGCAGCCAATGCCAGACTTGCAGCCAAGCGGTGGCGGCCAGCATCGCTAAGAAAGGAACGGTGGGGAGAATGTAGCGATCGATTTTGCTATCGAGAAGGGAGAGAACCACTAAAATCCAGGCAACGGCGAGGATGAGGGCATTCAATTCCGGTCGCGCGTTAATTTGAGCAAATCCAGTTTTTCCCAGGGGGAGATTTTTCCCAAACCATCGATATAGCTGGGGACGCAGCCGCGCGAGGGTGTAAATAAGTCCCCCCACAAAAATCGCTGGGGATAGGCGGTACACCAACACTACGGGATAAAATAGGGCGTTGGGCGCGTCGGTTAGCTGACCCCAGAAAAAGAAAAAGCCTCGTTGCGATTCTTCCAGGAGTCCCTGGTAGAGGCGATGGAGGGTGGCTTCGGGGGCAACCCACAGCACCGGCCAGATGGCGTAAATCGTGGCAGGAATTGCCGCCAGCCACAGGGTCAAATCGAAGATCTGCGGCAGCCAACCTCGGGGTCGAAAGACGGGTTGCCACATCCCCAGTTCGATACAAGCGATCCAGGTAAAGACGGCGGGGAGGACGAAGAGAGCGGGAATTTTGGCGGCCGTCGCCAGTCCCATCAGCACCCCCGAAGCCAGTAATCCCAGGCGATCGCGCAAGGTTCGACGCGACGTTTTGCCATTGCCTCGCAAATACAGCAGCAGCAATAACAATCCCAACGTACTCAAGTCCACTTGCATGGCATCGGTGGTCACAAAGCGCTGGTAAGCAAGGAAAAAGGGATCTAAGATGAGGAGAACGGTTGCCACCAGAGCAATGGATTTGCCTAGCAAGCGCTGGGTGAGGGCGTACAGAGCACAGGTACAAATGGCGGTAATTAGAGCTTGAAACAGGCGGGGAAGAATGAATAGGGCGATCGAAAATTGCTCGCTCTTCATGCACTCGCGCACGGTCAGACCTTCAGCAAGATCGAACAATCCGGGCATCAGTTCGTGTAGTCTGCAATTGACAAACATTCCACTGCCGACGATCCACATATTGACGATGCCCGGATGATGGCGCAAATAGGTGTCTTGGTAGTCTTCTTCGAGGAATTGTCGAAAAAATTCAGAACCCCGTTCCATCCAAGACACTTCATCGAGATTCACGGGAACGTCGATGGCGATCGCTCGCAATGCCAGGGAGATGACAAAAATTCCGAGCAACAATGCAGTATCCGATCCGGTTGCCAATCTCTCGGATTTTCTGAGTTTAGACAGTCGAGTCATATTGCATTCGTTCGAGATCCCAAAACCTTATACCCTATATCCTATATAAGCGTTTCTCTCATAGAAGAGGTACTAACGACCTCCCACCCATCTCCCTTCACTTTCAAAAGGGGGACTTGAGGTACGCGCTTGGATCTTACTCACTTGAGAAGCGCACCCATGAAGTGGAGTACTAGTCTTTAGAATGCCATCGATCGGACTCGGTGTAACAAACAGCAAGCACGAGCGCGATACTTCTACTTTGTTGGTACCTTCTGTTGGTACCTTCATTGGCACAGCAACCCGAACAGGGCTAGGAGTCGCGCGCGTCGTTGGGATTCCATACCGATCGTTAATCTCAGCCGGTACGATCGCGCCCTCGAAGATGCCGATCGCTTGCGGATGGAAACAACGATCGAACGATCGCGAGTTTGCCTATTTACGATATCCGCACCCAAGCGTGTATGATAATCTTCTAGATTCCCATAAACGACGAGCCGCACAAGGCGCGAGAAAAGAATTTACTCCGCTCGGTTATCGATCTTCAGACCCATAAGATTGTTATGCGCCTAACGTTGCCTGAAAATCTAAAGTTGGCTTCTAGATTGACAGTTCGGCAAGCGTGCGCGATCGCGGTCGGTTTTGGAATTCTCATTCGTTGCGTCCAATATTTTTCCAATCGGTCTTTATGGGCAGATGAGGCCGTTCTCGCGCTCAATATCGTCAACCGATCGTATGCAGAACTTCTCCAACCTTTAGATTACGATCAAGCGGCTCCTATTGGATTTTTAATGGTGGAAAAACTAGCGGTGCAACTATTGGGGAACAATGAATACGCGCTGCGGTTATTTCCATTTTTAGGAAGTATTGTCTCTATTTTTTTATTTGTAAAATTTGCCAATCACTTTTTGTCTGAGAAAGCTGTTTTTATCGGATTATTACTTTTTTTAAGTCTAGAATATCTAGTCTATTATGCCTCAGAAGTCAAGCAATATTCGACAGATGTTACCGTTGCTTTATTTTCCGGCTATCTCTTGACTCAAATCGTCTATCGGCAACTGAATATTCGTCGATTTATTGCCTATGCTATCGCAGGCAGTCTTGCAATTTGGTTTTCCCATCCGGCCGTATTTAGTCTCGCAGGCTTCGGGACGATCGCCCTCTATGATGCCCTACAAAAAAAGCGAACTCGAAAAGCGATCGCTCTAGGTGCTATTTATTTGAGCTGGGCGACGAGCTTCCTAATTTCCTATCAGCTTTCGATCGCCTCCATCAGTGAAAACCAAAACTTACAAAAACACTGGAGAACGGCATTTCCCGACTCGTGGCTCGACTTTGATTGGTTAATTGACAAAATCACCAATTTTTTTGGTAACCCATTAGGTTTTCACGAAGGAGTACTTGTCGATGTGGCGATCGTTGTCTTCGCCATCGGGTGTTTTGCCCTGTGGAGACAAAACCGATTCACGTTTAGTGTTTTACTCGTCACTCCGATTTTCACCCTCCTAGCGGCTTACTTACAGCGCTATCCTTTCCGATATCGCTTGCTGCTTTTTCTGACCCCGTTTGTCATTTCGATAATGGCCGAAGGACTTATTTACCTTTGGGAGAAATCGAGGTCGAAAGCAAATTGGGTGAAGATTTTAGCGACTGTGGTTATTGCCGCCATTCTCATCCCTCCGGTTTTCAATACCAGCCGCCTGTTAATTTCACCGCAAGTGCGGGAAGAAATTGTTCCCGTCATCGAACATATTAAAGCCAACCAAGAACCTGGCGATCGGTTGTATATTTTTCAGCGGGGCATTTACCAATTTAAATACTATGCTCCTAAATACGGCTATCAACCCGACGATTACATTGTTGGGGTTGAGGATTTAGACGATGGGGAAGAAGTCACCCCTGCCGAATGGCAGCAATATCAACAAGACTTCGATCGCTTGCGGGGAAACCCTCGAGTATGGGTTCTCTTTTCTCACGTCGATGGTGTTCCCGAAGAAAAAGAAACCGTCGTCAACTATTTCAAAACGATCGGCAAAGAACTAGACTTTTTTGAAAGCCCCGGATCGTTCGTTTATCTCTACGATCTCACTTAATCTGGCATTCTGCCCTTCCGAAGTTGGAATGGGGAGACCAGAAACGCGGAGATTGGACGACGCGGAGATCGGACAATACCGAATCAATTATCCGTTGGTTCTTCTCTTGCTTCTCTGCCTCCTCTGGCTTCCCCTTCCCTGCAC
>NZ_JADEXN010000353.1 GCF_015207075.1 Zarconia navalis LEGE 11467 | reverse complement strand
CAAATACGCTCGAAAGATCGGGCGGCGTTTGAGCTTATGTAACTTGAGAGAATCAGTAGAATACATTTTAACGATTACAGAACTCGATCGACAATTTGATATTGTAGATAGCGGCGATCGCGAGATTGGAAGAGTTGAAACGATTGTCGTCTGATTTCTCAAAATTCGAGCTAAATTCTAACGGAGGGGACTCTATCGCCAGTCCCCTTTTTTCATGGACTTTGAAGAATTGAAATATTAAAACAATATAAAGTAAAAGGGTAGAGGGGCGATCGATCTGACCAAAATATCGAAAGTTGCATCAAAAATCAGAGAATCGCCAAAAATCTAACAGAAATCGAGTTTGAATTATTCGTTAAAGTTAAAAACGATCGCCTGACAACTTTTTCAATTCTCTCGCGCTTCTCCCGACCCTTCCAAGAAAATACTCTAATCCCGAGCGATCGCCTAAATCGGGAAAGGGACTTCAAGGGTTTTGCCTCCTTTACTTTCCCGACCTCCCTTTGCCTGCGTCACTTGGAATTATAAGTACGGGACTTACGCACGGACGCGCGTATTTCGTAGCGTCGATTCTGTTACACTGCACGCTTCACATCCTAGCAATAAAGGCAAAGCGAAAGTCCTAAAGTATTTAAGCGAACTCGATATTTTATGATTCCCCACCAACTTCAACTCAAAAATTTTTTTAGCTATCGAGAAGCAACATTAGATTTTACAGGACTCCATACGGCTTGTATCTGCGGGGCAAATGGTGCGGGAAAATCTTCCCTCCTAGAAGCGATCGCTTGGTCGATTTGGGGCAAAAGCCGTGCGGCTTCCGAAGATGATGCGATCCACATCGGCGAAAAAGAAGTTCGAGTAGATTTTACCTTCCAAAGCCAAGGGCAAATTTGTCGGGTGATTCGCTCTCGCCGTCGGGGACAGTCGAGTTCCCTCGAATTTCAGGTAGAAACACCCACGGGATTTCGATCGCTGACGGCAAAGGGATTGCGTGCCACCCAACAGAAACTCCTCGATCATCTCAAACTCGATTACGACACGTTTATTAACTCTGCCTATTTGCGTCAAGGACGAGCAGACGAGTTCATGTTGCGATCGCCCTCGGAACGCAAGCAGATTTTAGCGGATTTGCTCAAACTCGATCTTTACGACGAACTGTCCAAAAAAGCCAACTCGATGGCGAACCAAACCACCGGACAAGAAAAATTGCTCCTTCAGAATTTGGAAACCTTAAAGGAACAATTGCAACAAGAAAGCGAAATTGCCACAGAACTCGCTCGCACCCAAACTCACCTCGACGAACTACAACAAGTGCAAGAGGGCGATCGCGCGACTTTAACCCAACTGCAAGCCCAGCAAAATCAACGGCAGGGATGGCAGCAACAACTCGACTGGTACCGACAGCAGGGGGAAAACCGACAACGGGAATCCCAACGCCAGCAACAGGAACTGACGGATGCTCGACAGCGACAGCAAGAATTGTCACAACTCCTAGAGCAAGAGACGGAGATCGACTGCGGTTACGCCCAATTCCAACAGTTGCAGGGACAAGAGGAAGTCTTTTCCCAAAAATTCAACGCCCTCCAAGATGCTCGAACCCATCTCGAAGGGGTGCGAGAGCAACTGACGCAGCAGGCAAACGATTACCAGCAACAGCAGCAAGGTACGATTGCCGAACTCGAAGCCCTCGATCGCCAAGCTGGAGATTTAGCCAGAATTTTGGCGCAGTCGGCTCAAGTGGAAGCGGGTTTGAAGGAATTGCAAACCGCCCGAGATCGCCTTCAGACCCTCGATCGCCTGCAAGCCGAGGTTGCCCCCTTGATGCAGCGCCGATTGCAACTCCAAGGCGAACTCGATCGCGCCACTGCCCGCCTCAACGCCCGCCTGGAGCAAATCCAAGCCCAACAAATTGCGTTGGGAAACCCGGATACTCAAACGGCACAGTTGCAATCTGCTCTCGCCGAACTGGGGGAACAAATTAGCGAACTGGAGAAAAAGCAGGTTCACCAGCAGCGGGTGCGGGAAAAAGGACTCGAACGCCGCAGTTTTCTCGATCGCCTCAAAGCCCACCAACGGGATTACGAAGCCAACATTGAGGAGTTCGATCGCAAAATCAAAATGCTGCAAGTGCCCGATGCCCAATGTCCCCTGTGCGATCGCCCCCTCGACGAACATCACTGGGATTTGGTGGCGCAAAAGCATCAGGAACAACACCGAGATATTATGGGGCAGTTGTGGGTGGTGAAGGAGCAACTGGCGGTTTCCGAGTTGGAAATTCAGGTGTTGCGCCAGGAATACGGTCAACTGAGTCACGAACTGGCGGGGTACGATGCCCTGCGGGAGCGGCGGGGGCAGCTACAAGCGCAGTTAGACGCGAGCGATCGCGATCGCTCGACCCTCGAAGGGTTGGCGGCGGAACAGATCGAAATCGAACGCTCTCTCGAAGTTGGGGATTACGCCGTAGAAGTGCGATCGGAACTTGAAGAACTCAACCGCACGGTGGATCGACTCGACTACGACGAAAAAAATCACGCCCTGGCGCGGGGGGCAGTCGATCGGTTGCGGTGGGCGCAAATTAAGGATGCCGAACTGCGTAGCGCCAAGACGCAACAAGCCAAAATCGACGAGCGTCGTCCGGAACTGGTCGCCCACAGCCGCTATTTGGAACAGCAACTCGATCGGTTGCACGCGGAGTCGGAGCTGGCTCGGCAACGGGCGGATTTGGAGCGCTATATCGCCAATTTGGACTATAACTTGACCGAACACAGCCAGGTGCGAGGGGCGCTGCGGGAGGCACAGGTGTGGGTGCGCAAAGCCGAAGAATTGCGAGGGGCAAAGCAGGAGTCTCCCCGCGTGCAGCAGCGGATTGGCGGGCTGATGGAGAGCGTGCAGCAATACGATCGAGATGCCGAAACTGCCCGATCGCAAATGGCTGCGATGCGAACTCAACTGGAACGAACGCCCGATCGCATTGTCGATATTCAAACCCTGGAGGGGAAAATTCAGCAACGCCGCCGGGAACTCGATGGGGCGATCGCCGAATACGGGCGATTGCAGCAGCAACAGCAGCAACTCGAAACCCTACAAACGGAATACGAGCAACGACAGCGACAACTCCAAGCCATCCGCCGCCAAAGCCGAGTGTATCGGGAATTGTCTCAGGCATTTGGCAAGAACGGCATCCAGGCATTGACCATCGAAAACGTGCTGCCAGAACTGGAGGGGGAAACCAACCGGATTTTATCGCGGCTGAGTGCCAATCAACTCCACGTTCGATTTGTGACTCAACGGGCGAGCAAGGGTTCTAAAAAAAAGACAAAGCTCATCGATACGCTCGATATTCTGATTGCCGACGCGCGGGGAACTCGCCCCTACGAAACCTACTCCGGGGGGGAAGCCTTTCGGATTAATTTTGCCATCCGTCTGGCGCTGGCGAAACTGTTGGCGGGGCGATCGGGAACGGCGTTGCAACTGCTAATTATCGATGAAGGATTTGGAACCCAGGACGATCGAGGATGCGAGCGTTTGGTTGCCGCCATCAACGCCATCTCCTCGGATTTTGCCTGCATTCTTGCCGTCACCCACATTCCCCACCTCAAGGAAGCCTTTCAAGCTCGCATCGAGGTGCAAAAGATGGAAAATGGTTCTCAGTTGCATCTATCGATTTAATGGGGTTTAATACGGGGAAAGGATATCGGGGTAATGCTTTAGACATCTATAGCAATTCTAGAATCGCTCCAGACTGCTTCCCCTAATTAACTGACAAATTATGCTTCGATGTAGGTTGGATTTTATGCTTCAACGGAGCAACCACAAGCGATCGCCTTGGGATCGTCCCTCTACCCAACCGCGTGAGATTTCTACATTTCCATTACTTTTTACGTTTGTCGGTCAACGTCTACCGTTCTTGACTTAACACTGAATTCTGACAATCTCGTTTTCTACTTTTTGAGAGGCTCATTTTGTCAATTTTGGTGTCATTTAAAATGCAAATATTATTCAGAGTGAAAGAAAAAAAATGAAGATCGAGTTGTTGAAATCGAAGTTAACATGAAAAAAATATTCTCGCGTTTGGACTGGTCTTATTTCTATGCTTTCTTGAGTGAATCCACTCTTGCTTTAACTTTTTTCTTTTATAGTATTACCGGTCGCATTCTCGGTCCTGAAAAATACGAATCTTTTGCAGCAGCGGCAGCTCTGGGTGCAATTCTTTCCCTATTTATCCAATTTGGGCTTCCCGTACTTCTCCAACGGGAAGTAGCTGCCAATCCGGAAGAAGGATCAAAACTAACTCTAGAATTTTTGGTCATTGAGGTCCTAAATTCGATTCTCGTTCTCATTGTTTTATTTCCGATTGCCAAAATTTTGGGATTTGAAGGGAATGGGTTAATTGTCTGCTATGTCGTTGTTTTGGCCGAAGTTTGTCGCGCTGCCAAAATGACATTACGCGGTGTTTTTAAAGGTTTTGGGTGGTTTCGTTCCGAAAGTATTGCCGTTGCTCTCGAGCGTTCGCTCGTCTACGCACTTGCCTGTCTCGTTCTATTTCTTACTCAAAACTTAATTTTTGTTGTCGCCACAATTGCCATCTTACGCTCGATCGATATTGTCGCATTAATTTACTATCTCAACGGAAAAGTCGATATCAAATCTTCGATCGATGTTAATAAACTTCGCCAATCTTTAGTTCTCGCATATCCCTTTGCGGTTTCGGGAATTTTGTGGATTCTCTACTATCAAGTGGATATCGTCATGCTCAAAGGAATGGCTCCATCGGGGGAAGCAGGCTTTTACAGTGCGTCCTACCGAATTATCGAAATTTTCTTAGCCCTTCCTCGAGTCGTTTTCCAAGTTATTTTTACTCGATTTGCTCGATGTCACGCCCATTCTCCCGAACAACTGCCCGAACAAGTTTATAAAGCCAATCGTCTCTTTATCACCCTAGTCTTACCTGTTTGTTTGGGAGCGGGATTTTTACAAAGAACTTTAGTTCATCTTATTTTTGGCGATGCATTCCTGCCATCGATTCCGTCCCTGGCTATTTTAATTCCCAGTTTGGGGATTAGTATGTTTGGGAATTTAGCCTATCGATTTCTCCAAGCAACGGGACAAGAAAAATCCTTGCCCCCGCTTTTATTGGTAACTGCAGTTTTTAATGTAATACTCAATGCTATTTTAATTCCTCATTTGGGTGGAGTCGGTGCGGCTTATGCCACCCTATTGAGTGAAGCGATGTTATGTTTTTTGGGTCTAATCTTTATGATTCGGGCAGGACACACTCGAGTGGGGAAACTGACGGGCATCATTTCTTTATTAAGCTTAACCGCCGCGGCTTGTCCTTCCTTGATTCTCTCGGGAATTAGCCCGATTTTCGGCGTTGCATTACTAGCAGCCAGTATTTTCGGTATGGCTTTTGTTATGCGTCCCAACTTCTTTTTAGGCGAGGCGGCAGCTTTTAACCAGGAGTAATATCAAGTTTGGATAATCTTGAAAATTTACAATTAAGCTATAGCATAGCGCCTGAAAACCTCTCTAGCTCTCTCCCCTGGCTCCTGCACCTCCCTTCACAAAGAACGATCGGTATTTCGGTTTCCGAACTCAATCTAATCTCCCCGTGGTCATTGGTGACAAGTTAAGGTGGTATAGCAATTCTCAGTCTTGTGAGGTACACCCAAATTCTATTTCCTATTCCCCATTCCTGGTTACTGAGCCTGTCGAAGTGCCCATTCCCCATTTCCCATTCCCGAAAACCAGAAACTCTGTACTTCAACAGATTGATAACAGCTATATTCACTTTGTCAACTTTGTAATAATCGACCGAAAACCCGGCACGCGCGGGGGTCTCCCCCC
>NZ_JADEXN010000352.1 GCF_015207075.1 Zarconia navalis LEGE 11467 | reverse complement strand
GGCCTATACAAACGGGGAAATCGATCGCATCGGACGAGTAGCGTTTGAGATTGCCGGTAAGCGCCAGGGCCGACTTTGTTCCGTGGATAAGGCGAACGTGTTGGATGTTTCTCAACTGTGGCGCGATCGCATCTGCACCCTCGCCCCCAACTATCCCGATGTGGAACTGTCTCACCTCTATGTAGACAATGCCGCCATGCAACTGGTGCGCGCCCCCAAACAGTTCGATACGATCGTCACGGGTAACTTATTCGGCGATATTCTCTCCGATGCGGCGGCGATGCTGACGGGGAGTATCGGCATGTTGCCCTCGGCGAGTTTGGGGGAAAGCGGCCCTGGGGTTTACGAACCCGTCCACGGTTCCGCCCCGGATATTGCCGGACAGGACAAAGCCAATCCCCTCGCCCAAGTCCTGAGTGCGGCGATGATGCTGCGCTACGGTTTAGATCGACCCCAAGCGGCCGATCGCATCGAAAAGGCGGTGATGGCGGTTCTCGATGGGGGTTACCGCACGGGGGATATCATGGCTGAGGGAATGAAACCCGTGGGTTGCCAGCAGATGTCTGAGGTTTTGTTAGAAGCGTTGGCGGGTTAAAGTCGATCGCGCGCTTATCAATTGTTGCAAGGGGTCAACGACCGTTGACCCCTACTTGTCGCAGTTAGTTGATAGGTGACGACGGATTTTTGAATTCCGAGGAAAGCGAGGATTTTCGCCGTCCAACACATCCTAGGAATTTAGAAGGTGACAATGCTTGCCACCACTTGGTCGATCGGGACCCCTTCGGTCACTCCGATGATATCTCCTTGGAACACAATGACGCCATCGACCCCGCCACCGGGTGCTGGAAAGTTTCCAAATTGATAGCCCGATGCTGCCCGAAGGACAATCTGGTCAACTCCCGGCTGGAAGTCTTTAATCAACGCTAAGTCAGCACCTCCCTGACCGCGATATAGTATGGCACCCGTAGCCGTGTTACCCAGGAAGAAGGTATCTGCCCCCACCAATGGTGTACCATCCGCAGCCACGCCATCTCCGGTGAGTTCGTCAAACTCACCAAAACCATTACCGTTGGGATCGACTCCGATGAGGTTATCGTTACCATTACCTCCGGTGAGCAAGTCATTTCCAGTGCCGCCAAAAATCAGATCGTTACTGTCGCCGCCGTCGAGTATGTCGTTGCCGCTGCCGCCGTTAATCGTGTCCAATTCGATGCCACCGGTGATGGTGTCGTTCCCCGCACCACCCATGAGGCTGTTGAGACCGCGATCGCCAAAAATTTCATCGTTGCCAGCCCCAGCATCGACGGTATCATCACCGGGTCCGGCATTAATCTCGTCGTTACCATCCCCTCCGAAAATCAGATCGTCGCCGTTTTCTCCAAACAGGCGATCGTTACCAGCCCCCCCATCCATACTGTCGTTACCGAACAACCCGGAAATCAGATCGTCTCCATCTTGACCGAAGAGAGCATCGTTACCGCTGCCGCCAAAAATGCGATCGTTTCCGCCTTCACCAAAAAGAACGTCGTTGCCGCTTCCTCCATCTAGAAAGTCGTCTCCGTCACCGAAATTACCATTATCTCCAAAAAGCAGATCGTCGTCGCTACCGCCAAAAATGCGATCGTCTCCGTCACCGCCTAAAACTATATCGCTACCAGAATCTCCTCGGATAAAATCATCTCCACCAGCTCCAGCAATGGAATCGTTTCCGCGACGACCGTAAATAATATCTCTTTCGGAGGTAGTTGGCCCTAGACCCGGAATCGGGATGGTGACCGTAATTTGACCGATGGAACCTCCAAAATCTGGAAATGTGATGGTTTTAACTTCCGCTGGAGTATTGGGGGTAATAGCGTCGCTGGAGTTAGTTCCTCTGATAAATGCCATAATCGTTAACTCTCTCCCAATGTATTGATAAATATAGTTATGCCTTTGCTGTCTTACTATAAGGAGTTGAAGGATTAAAGTGTTGCCATTTTGGCAGAAACTCAGTTGCCTTTTATTCCCTGATTTTATTTTTTCGATCGCGATTTTTTAAAGATATCGTAAAGAGATTAAAATCGCTAAAGATAGATCTTCGACTATCTCTCAAAAACCGATCCCTCTACAGAGAAAATTCAAAAAAAAATCCCTCGTCTAAAGTGGCGAGAGAAAAGCTAGAGAAGATATTCGCGAACACTGGAAAACTGATACTCTAGATTCTAATGAGATCGCGATAATCAGTCGAACTTATACTTTTTGACTTTTGAGTTTCGATCGCATCCCAATCGCCCCACCTGTTAAGAGAAGAGAAAGAACGATCGAAGGTTCAAAAGGTTCGGGAACGGCAGCCGCTGCTTTATTATTTTTAACTTCAACGACGGTGATATAGCTATTTGCATCGAAATTTCGCTGATAAGAGCCACCGGCAAAAAAGGTAATCGATTCTTCCAGTTGGGAATCGCCAAAATCTTCGATCGCTTCAAATTCAGTCAGATTGAAATTATTGCTGCTTTGTTGAAGGGTTGTACCCACATCCGGACCTTGACTTTGCAAAAATGCAGATAAGGAAAATGTATCGAGTAAGGTTTGATTCGATTGACTCGTCCCGCCAAAAATAGCAAAGGAGATATTGGCACTCGCACTGACCGTTTCTGACAGGGGATTGTCTATTTCGGTATCCAATAGAGACGAAACGACAAATTCAAAGGAAAATAACGAGGCAGTATCGAGAAAAAAGTTACCGACAACTTCGGCATCGCTTTGAGCTGAAAATATATACTCGCGACTGTCTCCACCGACGATACTTAAAGTGCTATTAAATGCCTCAGCCGGATCGTCATCAAAAATGAGTGCGGCACTCACATCGGCGCTAGCAAAAATCGAGCCGCTGCCAGCATTGGAACTGACGGAGTCGCCATCATCAACCATCGAACCGGGATCGAATCCATCCAGGCTCATACCTTGAGCGTCGGCATCGACAGAGAGAGAACCCGATAAAGGAGTTTGACTGAAGTTAAAAAGATTTGCCGTCGATGAAGATGAAGCAAATGTTGCGGCAAGAGTGGGGGTGACATTAAAGGTAGACCCAGCAAATATCGGGGCAGCTAATAAAAATAAGCCTTTTGTTAGTTTTTGTTGTAACTTCATAATCAAACTCCAATATATTTTTGTTTAGATTCTTACTTGTAAATGCCTCACCCTAGATCGAGATATCTACTTGTTTTTACTTAAGTATTCGTCCTACTAGGTCATTATGTTAGAACCTTTTTTCGTCAATTGCATAAAGAGACAATAAAGATGTGGAGACTTATTTTAAATGTTTTTGCAATTAAGAAAAATATCTTTTTATTCACCAGGAGTCTCTGGTTATTCGTAAAAATATGTAGGTTTCTATGTTTTTTTAATAAAGAATTACCGAATAGTTCTTAATCCCTAAATTGGCATCAGGGTATGTTTTAAGGTAAAAAATGCTATATCGATATCGAAATCGGACGATCGCACTTCCTTTACATCAATCGCCAATTAACAATGTTGAGAGTTTTTTAAACTCCGTAAATTTTCTTAGACTTAGACTTGGGCAAAATCGGTCACTTCGATCGCATCCGTATTAACCCCACGTAGCGTAATCGATAGTCCCACAGCCATCATCTGAGTATCATTTCCAACTTGAGCGAATGTGAAATCTGCAAAGGTCAATCCATCTCTCAAGCCGATAATATCTATGCCATCGGTAAAATCCGCGATCGTATCGCTGCCATCTCCGGGGGAAAAATCAAACCGATCGCCCCCGAAACCGCCCAACAGCAAATCGTTACCGCGATCGCCACTGAGTACGTCGCTACCCAAACTGCCCAACAGCGTGTCGTTCTCTCGACCGCCGTAAAGTCGATCGTTATCCAGACCGCCATCGAGAACGTCCATTCCCAGATTCCCGAAAAGGCGATCGTCGCCCCCCTCTCCATGCAAGCAATCATTGCCGAGATCCCCTGCCAATACATCATCGCCGATCCCCCCAACGGCGGCATCGTCGTCCATCCCGGCATAAATCGTATCGTCGCCGGAACCCCCGTCGACACGGTCGTTTCCAGCGTTACCAAAAAGCAGATCGTTCCCCTCCTCTGCGAAGAGTCGATCGCCTCCCAAATCTCCGGCAATGCGATCGTTCCCCCCGTTGCCGCGCACCCGATCG
Source organism: Zarconia navalis LEGE 11467 (assembly GCF_015207075.1). Lineage (GTDB taxonomy): Bacteria > Cyanobacteriota > Cyanobacteriia > Cyanobacteriales > Geitlerinemataceae > Zarconia > Zarconia navalis. The sequence continues at coordinate 1,686 of NZ_JADEXN010000352.1, read as the reverse complement.
TTCCCTTTGCCGGCAAAAATCCAGTCGTCCCCCTCTCCCGCCTCAATGTAATCTGCATCCTGGTTGGCAAAGAGGAGGTCATCGCCGGGACTGCCTAATAAATTGTCATCACCGGCCCAGCCGGAGAAGGTCACCTGGACTTGACTGCGGCCGTCAAGGGTATTGGGGTTGTCATCCCCTTCGACGAACCGTCCCGCGATCGTGTTGAGGGTGGAGTTGGGGCCCGGAAGCTGGGACGGACGACCGATCTGAGGACAAAATTGCGTTGCTGTGGAGATATCGGGAATCGTGGGATTTGAAGGAGTACCAGATGGGCGATCGTCTCCATCGTTGGAACCCGGTTGAGGTGGAGTCTCGGGAACTTCGGCAGTGACGGAAATCGTGAGGCGATCGGTATCGGTTTGCGCCCCACCGGGACGACTCGTATCTCGATCGTCTGTGGTAATTTCAATGCTGGCTTCTCCAACAAAATCGGCGGTGGGAGTAAAGCGCAGTTCGGCGAGGGCGATATTGATAGCATCTAGAGTCCCGAGGAATGACAGGGTTGTGTCGTCGGTGCCATCTCCAGCCAGGAAGTCGAGACCTGTTATCTCAGGAAGAGCAAGCGTTCCCTGGGTCGCAGTGAGGGTCACTTGCAGGGGGACAACTCCACTCTCTCGATCGAAAATTGCCAGATCGATGGGGGCGAGGATTTGGTTGACCTGGATCGTTGGGGGTACTGCGGGCAGGAGGTTTTCCGGGGGTTGGTTCGTGGCATCGCTTGGGGGAACGGGAGTGTTGAGGTTCAGCCCGATAACGATCGGATCGACATCGGTGGCGCGATAGGGATCGACGTTGTACCAATTGTTGAGTTGCGCCGCAGACTGAAATTCCTCGTTGTAGTCGAAGATGGCAGGTTCGTCAGCATTGATGCGCCACCGGGCCACTCCCGTAACTTGGGGGGCGAGGCGGTCGTTGGCGAAGGCGTAATCGAGGGTTCCCCAGATTCCGCGATCGCTGCTGGAATAAGAGGCGGTATCGAGGTTCGCATATCCGGCAGCTTGAATAGCGGCGATCGGGTCTTCTCGAACGTAGGCGTTCAAATCCCCTACCAGCAGCACATCACTATCCCCACCCCCCGTCGGATCTGCGGCCAGCCAAGCGGTGAGGGCGTTGGCCCCATCGATACGGGTTTGATTCCAGTTTCCCCGGCCGTCTCCGGCATCGGCATTTGCCCCGGTTCCCGTTCCGTCTTTGGATTTGAAATGATTGACGGCGATCGTTACTTTTTCCCCAAAACTGGGATTGCCCACCTCGGTGACGGCAAAGGTTTGGGCGAGGGGGGGAACATTGACATCGGTTCCCTCGAAAATACCTGCCGTATTTAAAAATGCAGCCGTACCCACTTCCGACACCGCCGCCGGTTTGTAGAGAAAGCCCGATGCGATCGCCCCAGAACCGAGCATCGGTACGCCGGGATTGACAAAAGTGTAAGTACCCGCCCCCACCACACCGTTGAGGGCATCGGTTAAATCGGCAATAGCACTACCCGTTCCGTAGCCGTTGTTTTCCAGTTCCGTCAACGCGACGATATCGGCATCGATTGCCGCGAGAGACCTCACCGTTTTTTCTCGCTGGCGGGTCAGTTCCGCGAGGAGATCGGCCCCGAGTGCCCCATTGCTGCCATTATCGAAGGTGGTGAAGTAG
>NZ_JADEXN010000351.1 GCF_015207075.1 Zarconia navalis LEGE 11467 | reverse complement strand
GGGTGAGGTTGGCGAGATTCACCGTCCCGGACTTGACAAACAGGGGTCGGTAGGTGTCGCCGCCGCTAATGGATACGGTTTCCACCGTTGCCGTATCCGGGTCGTCTCCAGTCAGGGTGATGTTGCTGTTGAGGAGGCGCTTCATCACTCCGGCGACGGTGACATTGGTATCGAGGACGATGGTATCGTCTCCGGCGGCATTATTGGCTTCTTTTATCGCCCAACTGAGGGTGTTGGCGGTATCGCCTTCTCCGTTATCGTTGGCTTGGGTAACGCGAAAGATTGCCATGATGATGTTCTCGGGTTCGGTGCAGTGGCTCTATTCGATTTTATGCCGCTTATTCGGCAGAGTCGGGACTTTCAGGGAATTTCAGCGATTTTACCGAGTCTGGGGTTGAGGCGAGTGGTGGTTTGTATGGAATTACGGAGGGCGAATACGGAGGGTGAATGGCAGATAGCCTACGGAGGCAAAAAACGATCGCTTTGGGTCAAAGGAAAGGTCGCCAAGAAGAAAAACTCGCCATTGCCCGAGAACTGCTCGCTCTCCTCGACGACGAGGCAATCGCCCGAGTAACGGGGTTGAGCGCGGACGAGATTCGGGATTTACGCGGAGAATAAAATCAGTCGGTACGTTTTTCGGCGCGATACTCCTAGGTCGTCGCTAGGCGATCGAGTAATCCCGGATAGAACAGTTCGTAGAACCAGGAATAGCTATCCTTAAGTTCCCCATCGATGCGAGACGAGATAGGATGCCCCTGGGGAGGCGTAATTTTATCGTAGGTGGCGTGGCGATATTTGAAGCGGTAGTAGCTGTCGGCTTCATGGGGGCGCACCGTCAAGTTTTGCGGGTCTAGTTTGTGGGGGGCAACGCCCAACCACTCGTACAAGTCCTTCATCACCACTATGGGTTCGGTGGTCAAATGCTCGAACACTACGAAAAACAAGCGGGATTGCTCGTCCGGGGAGCGGTCTTGTACTGACTGAATTGCCCGTAGGGGCCCACCGACGACACCTTTGGGGGCAAATAAGGCTTCCGCCCGCGCACAAGGCGACAGATTCGCTAAATCGTCGGGAAAGTCCAGCCAGACGGTCTTTCGGTGCTGGGCTTCGATGGAACTGAAAATCTGCCCCAACTCTCTGACGCACACCAGCATCCGTACGTTGGGGTCGAGTTCGAGGGCGAGTTCGATTTGGTTGAGCCAACCGCGATGTTTATCCACCACCACCGGGCAGTCGGTTTCGTCCCACCAAGCGGCAGCAAAGGCTTGACAGGAGCGCTGAAGTTTGGTGTACGGGGTCTCGAACCCGCCATCGAGCTGCGCCAACCAAAACTCGCTATCGCTGAGGTGTCCTCTCAAGGTTTGCAAAGCCCCGAGCAAAGGGGAACTCATGCCGTCGCAGAAAATATCGGGATGTTCGGCGAGGAGTTGGCACAGGAGGGTAGAACCGGAACGAGGCAGTCCGGTAACGCAGAGAAGTTGGTGTTTTGACATTCGTTGCTTTCGATTTCGATGGGGCGCGTCCAATGATTAGAATCGCATATCTGCCCGCATTGATGCGATCGGAAGCTGGGGAAGCGGGGCTGACAGGTGTTGTTTTTAACAATGGTGTGAGTCTAGACGAACAATGGTGGAAAATGAAACTCAATCTAAGCATGGGTCGAACCCAAATGCCCAAAAATCAGCATCTCAAATCTCCCAAATGCTGTGCCCCTACAGTCGATCTTCTATTTGCCCTTCCATCAAACCGCCAAGAACTGCTGAATCACCTCGTTACTCAATTCACTCGTCGAACCCGAGGCCACAATCCCCCCCCGTTGCATGGCGTAGTAGAAATCCGCTTGGCGAACGAAATGAAGGTGTTGTTCCACCAGCAATACCGAGATACCCGTCGTTTCGATGATGCGGCGTACGGCGGCTTCGATTTCGAGGATAATCGAGGGTTGAATCCCCTCAGTGGGTTCGTCGAGGAGGAGGAGTTGGGGTTTGCCCATCAAAGCACGGGCGATCGCGAGTTGTTGCTGCTGTCCGCCGCTCAAATCTCCCCCCATCCGCGATAGCATGGTCTTCAGCACCGGAAACAGCTCGAAAATCTCCTCGGAAATCTCTTCGTTGCCCTTTCTCCCCCCCGGACGCGCTTCGATGCCCAGCAACAAGTTCTCCTCCACCGTCAGCCGGGGGATGATTTCCCGCCCTTGGGGAACGTAACCGATACCCAATCGAATTCGTTTGTGGGTGGGTTGTTTGACGATCGAAAGTCCTCCGTATTCCATCCTCCCACTTCTGGGTTGCAGCAGTCCGACGATCGTTTTGAGCATTGTGGTTTTACCCACCCCGTTACGTCCGATCAGACAGACCATTTTGCCCTTGGGAACGCTCAAATCCACATCCCGGAGAATGTGACTTTCGCCGTAGTATACGTTGAGTCCGGTGATTTTTAACGTCGTTTCGGGGGAAGCACTTGGCATGGAAAGGTCGATCGAATCAGTTTGTGTCATGGACTTGAGCGTTTCGTAATTTAGATCGAAGGACAAGGCACAGAATGCCCGAAAGTTTCGGTATCGATAATTTAATGTCGCACTTCCGCTTCCAATCGGCGTACTACATCTGCCGGTAACGCCAGGAGTTCCACCAGCCGACCGTAAGCCGCTGCCTCTTCATCGTTGATTGCCGATTCGTCGGGGGTACGCGCACTCGACCCAATGACTTCGTAGGACAGTTTCAACACCTGTTCCCGTTCTGGGGAATCGAGTTCGGCAACCTAATTTTCGATCGAAACATCTTGCGCCAGATAGTTGCGTAATTCTTCTCGCAAGTGCTGCTGCTGCTCGGCATCTTCGGCAAACAGACCGCTCAGACGAGACAGTATCACTTCCGCTTCTTCCGGTGCAATGCTACCATCTGCCCAAGCCATTGATGAAACGATACGCAACATTTTCATTTGCCGATCGCTAATGGTGGGCTTTTCGCCTAAATACACCTCAATCACGCGGGGGTCGTTTTGCACGTCATCCATACTCCCCTCGCACAGCCGCGAACCTTGATGCAATACCGTCACCGTCGTGGCGATTTGGCGGACGAATTCCATATCGTGTTCGATGACGACAATGGAGTGGCTTTGGGCTAGAGATAGCAGCAAATCTCCCGTCAATACCGTTTCCTCGTCGGTGAGTCCGGCAACGGGTTCGTCCACCAACAGTAAATCGGGGGATTGCGCCACCAGCATCCCAATTTCCAGCCATTGTTTCTCGCCGTGAGACAGCAACCCGGCTTTAATTTCAGATTTTGCCACCAATCCGATGGTTTCGAGTAATCCTTTGACCGTCAGCTTTTCTCCCGAGGAAACGGGTTTAAATAAAGAGGCAAAAACATTCTTATTTCGATTGCACGCAATTTCTAAATTTTCCCGTGGGGTGAGGTTGAGATATACCCTGGGAGTTTGAAATTTGCGACCGACTCCAAACCGAGCAATTTTATCTTCGCTGAGGGATTTGAGGTTACGACCTTTAAAGCGAACTTCCCCTTCGGTGGGCTGAACTTTGCCGGTGATTACATCTAAAAACGTGGTTTTTCCCGCACCGTTGGGCCCGATAATCGTGCGCAACTCTCCTTCTTCCATGCTGAAGTTGAGTTCGTTGAGGGCTTTGAAACCATCAAAACTAACGGTTAAATTATCAATTTCTAGAATGGGTGCCATTTTTTATCAGTCGCGGACTCTAATTGCGATAGTTTGAATTAAGAATCGATCGGGCGATCGAGTTCTTCTCGTTCTCGTTCCACTTCGGGGTTTTGTTCCAACTGAGGATAGGTAGAAACGCGCTGGGGTTTCCCAATTAAAGCGCGAATTTGGTTTTTTGCCCGATCGCGCATCCAGCCGATAATCCCATCGGGAAGTGCCGTCACGACAATCAGGAATAATGCCCCCTGGAAAAACAGCCACACCTCGGGAAATTCTTCGCTTAAAAGGGTTTGGGCATAACGAACGATCAGGGTTCCCAATATTGCTCCAATCAGGGTTCCTCGCCCCCCGACAGCCACCCAAATCACCATTTCGATCGAAAAGGCAACTTCCATAATATTGGGGGTGATAATGCCCGATTGAACGGTATACAGCGCCCCGGCAATGCCCGCAATTCCTCCAGAAATTGCAAACACCAAAACTTTAAATCCCGTAGGATTGTAGCCGGTAAATCGCAAGCGAGTTTCGTCATCTCGAATGGCAATTAACAACCGCCCGAACCGACCATTGGTCAGCCAGCGACATAAAATATAAGCCAGAATTAGGGCCAGAACCGTAATTCTAAAAAAGGTCAGTTGAGCTTCATCAGAACTTGCCAACACCCCGAAAATCGTTTCCGTATCGGTTTTCAGTCCGTTGGTTCCATTAATCAGTTCTTGTTGCCCGTTAAAGAAGTTAAAGAAAACCAGAAGTGCGGCTTGGGTTAAAATCGAAAAGTAAACCCCGCGAATTCTGTTTCTAAAGACTAAATATCCCAGCAATCCCGCGACAATCGTTGGGATAATTACGAGGGCAATTAATGTAAAAGGAAAAGAATAAAACGGTTCCCAAAACCACGGCAATTCTTTAACCCCATACAACCCAAAAAATTCCGGTATTTCTCCTTCTGGTAGCTGCAACTTCAAGTGCATTGCAAAAGCATAGCCCCCAAGGGCAAAAAAGATACCGTGTCCGAGGCTGAGGAGTCCGGTATATCCCCAAATCAAATCGATTCCCAAAGCAACGATCGCCAGAGATAAAAATCGCCCCAACAGTTTGAGGCGAAACCCGGAAAGAATGGCGGGCATGGCGAACATCAAAAATAGCCCGAGGGCGACAATTATCGCCCCTTCAACGAGCAGCCGTTTCTGGGATTTTGAGGAGCGTTTTGTGGTTACAGTCGGTGTCTCTACCGTCATGAAGTTTTAGAGTTGAGAGTCTAGATTCTGCGGAGTTGGGAAAGATTTTGTCGAGATTGAAAAACCCAAAATACACCCTGTATTTTTATTGTTAATCAAGTCGTTAGACGAGCCATTAAAACCTTCGATTTCTTCGATTTCTTTTCTTCTTCTAACTTTGTGTCCTTCGTGCCTTTGTGGTTCTTTTCATTCTCCACTCTATTAGGTACCAAGAGAGTCCTTTCCCACACCCGATACTTAAGCATCCACCGATCGCCCTTTTTGAGGGAAGATACCCGCCGGACGAATTTGTAAAAACGTAATAATTAAAGCAAAAACCATCACCTTTGCCATGCTGGTGGAGGAAAAGAATTCAAAGAAATCAGAGACGAACGGTATCGCTTCCACCATCCGGGCGATCGTTCCCGAACCGATGAGATAGTTCACCGTCCCGATGGCAAACGCGGCAACGATACTACCGACGAGTTTGCCCACACCGCCAACCACCACCACCATAAAGGTATCGACGATATAGTTCCCCCCCAAATTCGGTCCCACCGATCCCAGCAACGTAATCGCACATCCAGCAATCCCCGCCAATCCCGATCCCAGGGCGAAGGTGAGAGCATCGACGGTTTCAGTGGGAATCCCCAAACAGGCGCTCATTTCCCGATTCTGGGTCACCGATCGAATTCGCAACCCCCAACTCGATCGATTCAAGAACCAATACACCCCCACCAAACATAAAATCGTCAAGACGATAATAAAGATGCGGGCGTAGGGCAGTTGGATATTGCCCACCGGAATGCCGCCCCGCAGCCAAGCCGGGGCGGTGACATCAACGTTACGGGCGCTAAACCAGGGCCGAGTTAGGGCTTTCGATTCAGATTTGCCGATGAGAATGCTCGTTGTCAGGGCAATCCCCGCCGAAACAGACAACAGAATCGCGATCGCCCACTTCTGAAT
>NZ_JADEXN010000350.1 GCF_015207075.1 Zarconia navalis LEGE 11467 | reverse complement strand
CACGAGGACTTGCGCGAAGCTCAAGCCGATTTATATCCCGATATCGACCTGCAACTGGGCTACTCTCGGACGGATTCGGCCGGTAGCGAACTGGCAATCGAACGGTCGATCAATTCGACTGTGGAGGCTCAGGAAGAACAATTGGGCAGAGAGCTAACCGACGATGAAATCGACGTGATTACAGAGCAGGCAGACGGATCGCAACAAAATTTCAACCCAACAGTTTCTAACAACCTTACCGGTCAAATCGGCATCTCCTACAATATTTTCACCTCCGGTTTGCGCAGCGCTCAAATTACCTCAGCCGAGCTACAGGTTCGTTTAGACGAGCTAGACGTGGAGCGGATTCGCGAAGATATTCGCTTGGATGTGGCCACGGCTTACTACGATTTACAAGAAGCTGACGGCAACGTCCGCATTAACGAAGCGGCCGTCGGCAATGCCGAACAAAGCTTAGAGGATGCCGAAGCCCTCGAACGGGCAGGGGTGGGAACTCAGTTCGACGTGCTGCGTGCAGAAGTGAACTTAGCCAACGCCCAGCAAGATTTGACCGAAAGCTTGAGCGACCAACGCATTTCTCAGCGACAGTTGGCTCAACTAATCGATCTCGGCCAGCAGGCTAATATTACCGCAGCCGACCCGGTGGAAATTGCGGGATTGTGGGAACTCTCCCTCGAACAGACGATCGTCGCGGCGATTAAAAATCGAGCCGAACTCGAACAGCAACTCGTCCAACGGGATATTAGCGAGCAGCAGCGACGGGCCGCCCTGTCTCAAATCGGGCCGCAAGTGACGGTCAGTGCCAACTACAACGTTCTCAACCGGTTAGATGATAGTACCGGATTTGCTGATGGGACTTTATTGCAAGTGCAAGGAAACTGGCGACTGTTCGATGGTGGTGCCGCTCGGGCCGCCGCTCGCCAACAGGAAATTAACGCCGAAATTGCCGAAAATCAGTTTGCCGAACAGCGCAATCTGATTCGTTTTAGCGTCGAGCAATTTTATTCGGATTTAGAGGCCAACCTAGAGAGCATTCAAACCGCTCAAATCGCCCTCGAGCAAGCCCAAGAAGCACTGGAATTGGCTCGGCTGCGCTTCCAAGCGGGTGTGGGGACCCAGACGGAGGTGATCGACTCGGAAACGGATTTGACTCGCGCCCAAGATAACCTCCTCGATGCGATTATCAGCTACAACCGATCTCTGATCGGACTTCAACGATCGGTTAGCAACCTTCCCTTAAGCGATTACGTCCTCGATTGATTCAGATACCAGATGTCAGATACCAGATGTCAGATATCAGATACCAGACATAGCGCTACGCAAAAGAAGACTTGGGAGTCGGAATTTTTAATTCTCTTCTCCTGCCCCCCAAGCTCCCGAAGCCCCTCTATGTTCCCGTTGTGCTGCGATAATGCTACATTGATTTACAAGCCTAGCCTCGGTTGCCCGAGTTTGTTGGGTTGCGGGGCATCGAGAGCGAAAGGTGTGGTTCTCAATCGCGAGTCCGTCAATCCTTGTCTGGAAGCAAACACCTAGGGCAAATAACGAACAGCTCCAGTGGGTGCCTCTCTTCTCGAATGCATTTACTTCATTACTGCAAGCTACCTATGTCCAACTCCGATTCCGATGGGAAAGCTTTACCCTCTCAAGATAATGCCAAATCTCCATCTGTGCCCTTGTCAGTGTATCGGGAGCTTGCAGCCGAGCTGCAAGCCACTCAAGCGATGCTCGACTCCTTGCACGCTCAAAACAAGCAGCTCACCCGACAAAACCAGCAACTGAACGATCGCCACGAGCAACTGCAACGGGAAATTGCCAACGCGGTCGAATCGGTCGATCGCATGAAACAGATTGCGAACGTGGAGGAATCGAAAGGTTCTGTCGCGGCAACTGAAGCCTCGGTTTCCGCCCTCGATACGCTATCGGAGTCGAAATCCAACAATCCCTCGAATTCGATGGATGCTTCCCTCTTTCGGGCGAACGTTACCGAACAGCCAGCGAGTTCGCCGCCGATTTGGAGCACGCCGGCGGGAAATATCGATCGAAAATGGTCGATTGCCATTGTGGCGGCGATCGTGGTGGCCGCATTTGGAGCGGGTTACTTGTATCAGGTTTCTGTTGATAACGATCGCTAGGAGCATTGGGATGAGATAGCGATGTCGCGCAGCGAAACGGCAAGCATCTTCTCCCCCGGCCCTCCACATCCCTCGTCCGAACTCCCGCGACCGATGCAATAAAAAAAGCCCCCATCATCCCTGTTGACGGGGGCTTTTCTGCGGGTGTCTAACCCTCAGAGTACCTACATTTAGTGATACCGGTTTTAGCAGTGAGTGTCATCAGCCATTTGGCTTAATTTGCTCGAATAAGGGAAAGACTGGTATATTTCGTTACCGTTAATCGAGTCCCAGTTCTCGTTTGAGCAAATTGATCGACTTTGCACCGATGTAGTTTTCAATGCAGATAATTTGGGGGGGACGAATGAGGTCGTCTCTGGCGGCACCGATGGACATTTTAACGCTCGGATAGCTCGCGCGATCGCAGATAATCGTCCGGGCACTGCGCACCAAAGCATTGAGTTTGTACGCATCGCCCATTTGAGCGGTCACCACTAAGAGGTCGTCCCCGCGCAAGCTGTGGATAATGACTTCAGAAGCTCTGAGCAACCCGGTACTTAGGCTTACCAAACCCACACAACTATCTTTGGGTAAATCCTTAATCAGTTCGATTTCCCCAGCGTAGTCGTAAATATCCACGGGAATTACCCGCACGGACTTGGGAGCGGCAATTTCTTCTGCTTCGCCGATAAAGTAGCGACTGGTGACCACGGTGCCGGAGTTCGCACGATCGAGGGTGCGATCTAATTCTTCCATGGGAACCAGTTGTACGGGAATGCATAGCGACTGTTCTAACTCCCGCGCCATCAACTCGCCCACACCAATATCCTGGGTGGGGGCCGTCACCAGTACCCGCGCGCTACACCGCAAACGCCAGTCAATTTCGGCCAGGAACAGCTCTCGAGCTTGGTTTAGGGAGCAACCCTGTTTGAGGAGGTCATCGACGCTTTGCTGGACGATTTTGTAGGCCTGAGGATACTTTTCGAGGGTGGGAGAGTTGAGCTGAGTGCCACCTTCATGTCCTTGAGCGCGCACGTAAATGCCCGATCCCGCTTGAGCCTCCACCAGACCCGTTTCTTCGAGCTGTCGGTAGACTTTGCTGATGGTATTGCGGTGCAACCCCGTTTGCATGGCCAGTTGCCGGGTGCTGGGTAGCCGATGACCGGGTGGAAATTGCCGCGAGGCGATCGCGAACCGAATCTGGTTGAACAGTTGATTCGAGGCCGGAATATCACTATCGGGTTGGATGTGAAACTGCATAAATGGTGTAATCCTCCAGGGTGAGGGGATTGCGATGTCTGAAAATATGACAATCAGGAGCGAGGGGTTAGGACATCAAATCGGAGATCGGGGAAAACTCAGAAACATCCTTTGGGCTAGTTGTCCACCACATTGATGCGCGACAGGTAGGGGTAGTGCCCCATCATAATTTCTGGGGTGGAGTACTGGTTGTCCTAACCTATACGGCTTCTGTCATACTTAAGCTTACCTTTTAAACTCAGTATACGAGTGCATTGCAGGCGATCTCTCGATTTGAGAAGAGATTTGACTGTTTTTGATGGAGCTGCGCCTCAAATCCACCGACTCACCTGATTCGATCGTCACTGACCCATCGGTCATCTTATCTTGTTATTCTCTCAAAAGATAAGATCGAGAAATGAAAGTCCTTGAAATTCGAGAAGATGCCGCAAAAATTCAGTTTTCAAATTCCGAACTGAGTATTCTGGCCAATACGATTCGGGAAACGATCGCCGCCTTAACTCGAGAATTTGTTGCCCGAGTGGGTGCATCGATCGCAGAAGGTCAAAAAGTTGAGGATTTACTAACCCAGGCCATCGATCGAAATTACGAATCCATCGAACTGAATTTATCGAAGCTCGAACTCGGGATACTCCATAGTTGCTTGAATGAAGTTTGTTATGGATTTAAATTAGCCGATTTTGAATTGAAAATTGGAGCCTCTCGTGAAGAAGTTCGATTGATATTCGAGCAAGTTATCCCGATTTCTCGTGAGATGCGATCGATTCTCGATGAAATCAAGGCTGCTTTTATCGCAAAAGCAAAATTAAACAAGAAAGAGTTTCTTCTAGAAGGCGAGGGATACAAGGTTTCATTTGACTTAAGCAAAAGGAGGCTGAGACAAGAAGAAATCGGCGTATCCATTCGCTTATTTCTTGAAACTCAAATTTCTGAATTATCCCTGAAAACTCATTTAGATTTGATGACAACTCAAGATGTGCGAAATTTTATTCTCGAACTTGAAAATTATGCGAATTCTCTAAATAAAGCCTCAGATGACTTAATATCTCCTCTAAATATATATAACGATTTGTTCCAGCTTCAAGTTGAAAATAAAAAGATAGAGAAAGAAGAGTCAGAGTATGCCAACCTAAGTTTGATGGTTCACTTCACTAGATCTCGTCCTAAAGTGTCCGAGCCGTTTTTAGGGGTAAAAGGAATGATTTCCATTCAAAATATTACAAGCTTCACTTCATCCGTGCGAGAATTTTTAGATTGCTCGATCGAGTCAATGAGTTTAGACACATCCGATCGAAGTCAATAACTCTCTTGCTGCTGGCTGTATCCTTTGTGTCTTTGTCGTCGATCTAATGTAAGATTCTTTAAAGATAGATCTAATTTTCAAAAGCTTATCTAAGTCTATTTCCCGATATTCTAGAAACGTTAGAATATTGCCTCATAAAAATAATGACTCTATTAGAATTTAGATCGAAAAATGTTGAAATTGTCAATGGGAATTTACAAATTGATGCTTACCTAGCTCAGCCGGTTGGAGATGGGAAATTTCCCGGCATCGTGGTCTTTCAAGAAATCTTTGGAGTCAACGCCCACATCCGAGAGATCGTCGATCGAATTGCCCAGCAAGGCTATGTCGCGATCGCCCCGGCATTGTACCAACGTACCGCCCCCGGTTTCGAGACGGGTTACACCGATGCAGACTTCAAATTGGGTCGATCGTACAAAGCCCAAACTAAAGCCTCAGAACTCCGAAGCGATACCCAAGCGGCGATCGATTATCTCAAAGCCATGCCCAACACCACTTCGGCCATCGGCACGATCGGGTTTTGCTTCGGGGGACACGTTGCTTATCTGGTTGCCACCTTACCCGATATTAAAGCGACGGCATCCTGTTACGGGGCCGGCATCGCGACGAGCTGTCCGGGAGAAGAAGGAACCACCCTCGATCGCACTTCCGAGATTGGGGAAACCCTCTACGGCTTTTTCGGCACTGCCGATCCCCTCATTCCCCTCGAACAGGTCGATCGTATCGAAGCTGAGTTGAAAAAGCACAATATCCCCCACCAAATTTTCCGCTATGAAGGGGCAGACCACGGTTTTATGTGCGATCGACGCAGCAGCTACAATCCCACTGCCGCCGCCGATGCGTGGCAGCAAATTTGGCAATTATTCGAGAGTACCTTGAAAGTTTAGGGAAGCCAGGGTCGGGAGGTACTGGTGTGAGATTAAACTGTCCTAACCGTAGTGGCGACTGCTATACCAGAGAGCTTTGGGATCGCCTTTTTTCTCGCTCGCGTAGCGTGTCCTCCGGACGATAGTCGTGTCAAAGACACGCAATTTTGCGAACTGTCAAGCATACCCTGCGGTTGCAGGGCAAACGCATCTTATTTTGAAATGCTGACTGGATATGGGATTTACTAGACAAGTATTTTTACTTACCAGTTTTTAAATCTTTTCTGAGTAAGGCTTCTATAATTTAGATGCGTTTGCCC
>NZ_JADEXN010000349.1 GCF_015207075.1 Zarconia navalis LEGE 11467 | reverse complement strand
GCTGGTTTGGGGGGGCAGCCTCGCTCATTATCTCAACCTGGGGTTAGGGGTAGCGGGTCGGATCGTACCTGTGACCGTCGCGACGTTTGGCTTTCGGGGGGAAGGTTTGCCGATTTGGGTAGCACATCCAGCGGTTATCGCCTTTTTGCAAGGAACGACGATCGCGATCTCTGTCATTTTTTCCATCATCCTGACGCAAAAGATCGCTCGTCAATCAATGCGATCGCTCTTACCCCAACATCTCGGGGCGATCGTTCTGGCGATCGGGTTGTGGTCGATCGTTGTGGGTCAATAATTGAAGCGCGGAAATTGGACGTGCGGAATTCGCAAAGATAGAGAAGATTGAAGAAACTCCGAATTCTCTCAATCTCGATACTGCATGATGATGACGGGAATTTTGAACAAAATCCGTCCCAATTGAGAAATACCAAACTTTAATTTCAGCGATTGTGGCAGTTCGGAGTGGGAGATGGGAACGAAACCCAAACCGGCGTAAAATTTTGCGAGTCGATCGCCCAAACATTCGAGATATAAGGGTTGAGCCGCTCGATCGATCAGGTGCTGCGTCAAGTAAGTTCCCAAGCCGCGACCGCGCCACGATGGTAGAACCACCAAACTCCCCAACTCCTGCGCCTCCGGAAACTCGCGTAACTGAGCCACGGCCACCAGTTTTTCTTCACATTCGATCGTCCAAAATTGCTGCCACCGTAACTGAGTGGGATCGAGTTTCGCTCCCAGCACCATTTTCCGAATTGACCAGATGTCTCGCGCAGTCGCTCGACGGATCCTACACTCATTAGGTAAAGATATCGGAAGGTTATCCATAGCTTATCAAATTCTTTATTTTTACTTTTTTATTTTTGATTCGAGACTTTACGGAAGAGGGTATACTTTGCTTGTAAAGAAAAATATTATTCCTCAATAAGATCTCTTTTGTGGTTAAAATCACTTTCGTAAAAATGATTTCTGTAACTTTAAATACTGAATCCAAAGCTTGTAATTTTAAAAAGTTTATATTTTTTTCGAGTTGCAATTATTTCTGTTTTCAGGTCGATTGCCTCGTATATTCATAATAATGAGTAATTTCACGGATGCGGTTTGGGATAAATGTAGTAGAGTTTTACCAATCGAGAAATAGAACGCCTGTATTTTTCCCCTCTAGACTGCTCGTGGGTGCTCGAAATAAAATATAGAAAGTACGGAAATCCGAAGAAATCAAATCTCTCTAGATTCACCAGATACACAATCTAGAGAACCTGACGAAAGCCGATTGGGTTTCTCATACCACCTTCCACTGACAAATATTTCGATCGATTCTCGCTTGCTGCTCTTTGAACTCTTGACTGACCAAAGAGTTCAAAGAGCAGTCAATCGCGATCGATCCCCATACTCCTGTCTCAATCCACATGAAAAGCGATCTTTACCTATCTTCCGCTAGAGCCAGACCTTTATCCTATACTGCTAAGCCCTCCCAAATCTCCGATCGCGCAGCACTCCAAGGACGCACGTTCCGGGCATTGTTCGTTATGGGAATCGTCAGCCTCGGTCTGGGAATATGCAGCCTGCGGATCGCTCAACTCCAACTCGTGCAGGGCAAAGAACACCGAGCTGCCGCCGAAGACAATCGGGTGCGACTCGTACCGGTTCCTGCCGCGCGAGGTAACATTCTCGACCGAAACGATAAACCCATCGCCATTAGCCGCCTTTCCCGTTCGGTCTACCTGTGGCCGAGGCAACAATCCCGCCGAGAATGGCGCGTGACGGCTACCCAGTTGAGTTCCCTCCTTGACTTATCGACCGATGAGATTCTCGAACAGTTAGAAAAAGCCGGTTTCTCGGCAAATGTCCCCGTCAGAATCCGTCGCGATCTCGATCGAGACACTTTTATTGCCCTGAGCGAACGCACGGCGGAATTCCCCGGTTTGGAAATTCGGGGCGACTCCAGCCGCTACTACCCCCATCAAAATTTTGCCGCTCACCTGCTTGGATATATCGGCGAAGCCACAGAAGACGACTTAAAGGAAAACCCTAACTATCCTATGGGAATGCTCGTCGGCAAAATGGGAGTCGAACGATCGGCAAGGGTGCTTTTAGATGGGCAATGGGGCAATCGACTCATCGAAGTGAATGCTAAAGGAGAGGAAATTCAAGAGTTGGGCACCCAAGAGGCGGAAGCGGGAACGAGTCTGAATCTCACCCTCAACTTAGATCTTCAGAAAACTGCTCAACAAGCCCTGGGAGATCGGCGCGGTGCGGCAGTGGTACTCGATGCCAAAACCGGTGCGGTGCTGGCGATGGCAAGCGCTCCCACCTTCGATCCCAATATTTTCACCCGTCGCGTGGTCGCCGAAGAGTGGGAACGCCTCCAAGGGGTCAATAAACCTTTCCTAAACCGCGCCCTACAAGGCTATCCCCCCGGCAGTACCTTCAAAATCGTGACATCAGTTGCGGGAATGGAGTCGGGTCAGTTTTTCCCCGATTCAGTCCTGGGAACTTCATCCTACATCACCGTTGGGGGTACGCAATTTCACGAACATAGCGGTGGCTACGGCGTTATCGGTTTTTTAGACGCCTTAGCTTACAGCAGCAATACGTTCTTCTATCAGGTGGGAATGGCCGCCGGTCCCGAGGAAATTGCAAAATGGGGCAAGATCCTTGGAATTGGAACGACGGATTTAGAGTTACTCGGACTCGATGGCAGCCTTCCTGGCTCCCTTCCCACCCCCGAAGAGAAAGAGGAACTGTACGGTGAGCCTTGGTATACGGGGGATACGGTGAGTATGTCCATCGGTCAGGGATTAGTGCTGGTTACTCCCCTAGAATTAGCCGTGATGGTTTCCACAGTCGCCAACGGGGGAATGCGGGTCAAGCCCCATCTGCTAGCGCAGCAGACGAATACCGCCGAAACGGAACCGGAACCGACGGGGATCGCACCGGGAACCCTAGACGTGATTCGGGCCGGACTGCAAGCGGTCGTCGAAAGCGGTACGGGTCGATCGCTCAACGATGGTTCGATTCCTCTAACGGCAGGGAAAACCGGAACGGTGGAGGTTCCCGGTCAAGAAGATAACTCGGTGTACGTCGCTTACGGCCCGGCAAGCGATCCCGAAATCGCGATCGCCGTTGTGGTAGAAGAAGGCGGATACGGTTCGAAAGTTGCGGCTCCGATCGCTCACGAATTGTTTAAAACTTATTTTGGCGTGGCTTCTGAGTCTCCTTTGGAGTCGTCGGATTTGCCAGAGTAACGTGTAAGCGCGCCTCCGTTTGTCGATCCCGTTTTCAAGCTCGATTGAGGGGAAAGGGGATCGACCGATCCCATTTTGGAGAAAATCTAAAATTTGGCAGAATGCCCGAATGAAGCGATTCAGTCGAGGGTTGCTCGACACGGGATTGCCTTGGTATCGGTGGGAGAGAATTAAATCACTTTCAGCCAGCCGCGACGGGTGGCATGGAGCAAGCGCTCGATCGTACTTTGTTCGTCTCGGGTGACGGATTTTTCGAGTAACTGTTCTCTAAGCTGCTGCTGTTCGGTATCTGTCAAGCAACCCGTTTTCCACGCACGGGCGAATAATTCTTCTAGGGAGATTTGAGAGCGATCGAGAAACATTTCCATCCGTAGCTGTAAAACTCTGTCATTCTAATATCGCTCCTCATGATGAGTTCGACAGCGATCGAAACCCTAAAAATAAAAGATCTTCATCGGAATGTAAAGTGAGGTCTATTATGAGATCGAGGGATCTAGTGCGAGTTTTCTTGTGTCCGCGATCGCATGGGGGCGCGATCGCGATCGCATTTCAATTCGTGAGACTCGATGCACAATTCGGAAAAACTTCTGTGCGTACAGAAGTTGAGCCTGTTGGCGATTTCGATATGAAGAGATCCGTCTATCGATTCCCTTCTAACTCCCCAAAAGTCCATCGAAGATTCGCCATCGCGATCGAGCGTTTTTCAGAATGGGACGAGCCTGCTCGATCGACTCAGGCGGAAGGAAGCGGTTTTTCCAACTCCGATGCAGCTTTGGTATTGCAAGTTTTCTGACTCCACAAAAACGCTGCCAAACCCACGGCAATATTGGAGAAGCAGGCCGCCGCAAAAATCCCGATCGCACCGAGCCATTGACTGCCTAAATAAGCCAGGGGATGGGGAGAGGGGGAGGACAAGGGAGACAAGGGAGACAAGGGAGAGAATCAGGCTTAACCATTCACGATTCACCATTCACCATTACGTGGCTGGTTCGGTAAACAAAACTTCGTAGAGGTGAAATTCATTTTCAGCGATGCCTTCCCAATAGGGAGACTCCGAACCGAATCCCGGCTGTTTCCTCAGTTCTTCGATCGCCGAAGAGTCGCGCCAATGTCCGTAATTAATCACCCGAGTTCCATCAAAGCTGCGGTGGAAGGTGGCCGAAATCAATTCCGGCAATTCCATAGCGGGTTTGACGTGTTCTTTCGCCAACTCTACCATGGCCGGCTGGTTCTCTGGCGACATCCGAAATTCGGCAATATGAACGACATATTCTCCAGTTTGAATCTGAGGGGTTCCCACTTTCGACTCGGAGATGAAAATTTCGTAAGTGTGGGCATCCGGTGGGGAAAACGTCCGCAGTTTGGCGGCTTTGGCTTGCACGTCGGCATCGTTGAGGAAGGCTTCGTAATCTTCCACGCTTTGCCACTGGGCGTAGTTGGCAACTTTCACGCCATCTAAACTCTTATGAATGCTCGATGAAATAAAGCCCGGTTGTTCCTTGACGGTTTCTAGAAATTCAGCGATGGTTTCGAGAAGTTTGGTTTGGCGATCGGGTTCGACTCGGAAAATAATAATAACCGCGATCGCCTCGTTGTTTGTTGCGAGAGTTGGCATTTTAAAGCCTCCAGATAATATCGATGAACTTAGAATGTCAGGTGGAATGAGGAGAGGATGGGGAGACGGGGAAGAGAATCCGGCTTAACCACGAACCACTAACCCGAATAAGAATTACTGATGCGATCGACGAACACATTTTCCGAGAGGGGCAACCGACCGGGATCGAGACGAGGTTCGGCAGCATAGCCTACAGGAACCAGAACGGCGATCGCCAAATCGGGATCGTCCGCTGCACCAATGACGGCTTTCACCCGATCTTCAATCCAGCCATTCATAAAACAGGTGGATAACCCCAAACTTTCGGCCGCGAGTACTAAATGTGTCGCTGCGATCGTCGCATCTTTGACGGCGTACTCGCGAGTTTTATCTCCCAATCCCCTTTGAAATTGGGGAACGGTGGCTTTAAAGTATTCAATGGCTTTTTCCGGCCATGCCCCATTCTGGCGGGCGGTCTCGTAAATGGGTGTTTGGTCTTTTTTCCAAGCTACCGCATCTGCCCCAAAAACAAATGTTACGGGGGCTTGAACGTTTTGCTGTTGGTTAACTGCAGCCTCGGCTAAGGCAATTCGCCCGGCTTCCGCTTGCACCAAAACGATGCGCCAATCCTGAAGGTTCCAGCTACTCGGGGCTGCTACCGTCAGTTCCACCAATTGTTTGAGTAACTCGGGCGAAATCGGATCGGGCTTGAAACTTTTAATCGAACGACGTTGGCGAATTGCTGTCGGAACGTCTAACGGATTGGCTTGTAAATTTGGATCGGGACTCATGAGATTCTCCAGTTATCAGTTAACACAAACAGTGCAAGCATCTGACTCGCATTCTTCTATCTCCCCCTCACCCGAAGAGGGCGCGCTTCGCAGCCATGCCGTAGGCTATAGCATTTGGACATGTGAGGTGTCGTTTTATCGATGAGATGTCGCTCAAATGCGCGCGCCCCTACAGTGTCTCCCCATCCCCCCATCTCTCCCTCTTCAATTCCGAATTCCGAATTCCGAATTCAAAATTCTCCTCCTCAAACCGATGC
>NZ_JADEXN010000348.1 GCF_015207075.1 Zarconia navalis LEGE 11467 | reverse complement strand
GGGCGATCGCCTTTCTCCTTGGCGGTGTCGCTTCCGAGAATGAGGTTTGGTGTTGCTCGTGGCTGCCTGCATGATGTCCGGAAATGATATGGCTTCTATGGAGATTTCGGCATCATCAGAACTTTTTTTCGGTTTTTGGCAATTTTGTTGCAAAACTTTATCTGAGATCGGGATCTAAAGAGAATGTCTGCAAGCGATCTTGAATCTTAATCTGGCGTTCCAATGCTTCTGCCAAAACCTCGCAACTGCGACGAGCTGCCCAAATTTCGACTTCAATATTATCTGTCCCCGCAACATTGATTTCTAGTGTCTTCTTTGAGACTTGACAAAAAATTTGTTCCACCCGTTGATTTTTGGTTTTATTTAAAGCCACCGAAATTCTCAAAATACCTGCGAGTCGTTTAATCAAATGGCGGTGGTATTTGGAAAGCTGTTTGAATTTTTTGTGTCGCTTCGTTGGTTTTGCTTTGCAATGGTAGCGAGCTAAATGACCGATTAATAAAATTTCTTCGTTTGTAAATCCTCTAGGAGCCGTGCGTTTGATGAGAAAGCGCGAATTTTTATGATGTTTGCGAAAGGAAATCGACATTCCGATATTGTGAAGTAAAGCCGCAAATTCTAATATTTCTCGCTCGAAGTTTCCGTATCCGTGTAATTCTTGAGTTCGATCGAAGAGTTGGAGAGCTAAATTAGCAGTATGGCGATTTTCTTCCCAATCTGCATCGTATTTGTAAATCAAGTGCGCGGCCTGACGATATCGCAAATTCTGGCAATTGGAAAAAGCCGAAGCCGCTTGAGAATGCCGTTCTAAATAGTCTAAAATCATCCCTTCTCGCAACGAGGCATCGCACAGAGTAATTTCTTCAACGCCTGCGAGGTTTAATAATTTCACGAGTAGCACCCCTCCAAGATGAATGGCATCGGCGCGTTTTTCGCTAACGGCTTCAACCTCGGCGCGTTCTTCGACCTTCATTTTTAATAGCTCTTGGGTTAATTGACAAATCTTTTCTAATGGAACGACTTCGGCATTCACCCACTCAAAAGATTTGCCTCCCGCAGCCATATGCGCCGCTTCTCCCATCGTTCGAATCGTTCCGGACGTGCCAATGACCCGATCGAAACCTACATCGCGCGTTTTCTCTAAAACTTTTCCGGCAACGAACTGAATATGAGCTTCTAGAATGCCTCGTCCTTCAGTTCCTACCGACTCTTTGTTTTCAAACATATCCAGCAGGCGCAGAACGCCTAGAGGCATACTATCTCTAAAAAAGAGATCGGAGCGATCGCCCACCACCGCCTCGGTACTTCCTCCGCCAATATCGAGAACGAGAGCTTTGTCATCTTCGAGAGCGATGGAATTGCGTACCGCCAGAAAAATTAATCGCGCCTCTTCTTTTCCCGATATAGTTCTGGGACAAATACCGGTTTTCGCAACGACTTCCCTTAAAAACTTTTCTCCATTTTGTGCCTCGCGAATCGCACTGGTTGCCGCCGTGAGAATCTCATCGACACCCATTTCTTCTGCGAGTTGAATGTAGCGATGAATTGTTTCGATCCCCACTTTAAAAGCACGATCGCTAATATATTTTGAAGCAAATACCCCGACTCCCAGCTTAGCCATTTCCTTCTGACGATCGATAATCTTGAAGCTTTGCTTGTGAGTGGCTTCTGCGATAATCATGTGAATGGAATTGGTTCCGATGTCGATGGCAGCTAACTTCATGGGTTCGATTATAAAAATGAGGTAGATTAATGGTGCTACCGCATTTTACCTGTTGTTGTCGTCAATTGTTCTGGGGTGGCGATACCAATGGGGCTAGTTGGATGGGTGAGTGCAGTGTCAACCATGCTGTTTGGGAGATGGGTGCGTTACACGATCGCTTTTTCTCGGTTTCTTGAATTTTTGTGGCGCTCGATCGATGATTTTGAATTCAATTGTCGTCACACACGCTTCATTTTTATCTGGCTTTATCTACTACCAGTATTTCACGATACAGCCGGATGAAAATAGTCGTAAATCTGCCGTGCCAATTGCGGCCCGATACCCGGTGCTTCTGCGAGTTGTTCTGGGGTGGCAATGCTGATATAGTCGATCGAGCGGAAGTGCGCTAGGAGTTCTTTTTGGCGAGAAAAACCCAAGCCGGGAATTTCATCTAAACGCGATCGCCGCATTCGTTCGGCGCGCTGCTGGCGGTGGAAGCTGACGGCAAATCGGTGCGCTTCGTCTCGCAATCGCCGCAACAGTTGTACCCCCGGTTGTTCGGCATCGGTTTTCAGGGGAAAAGATTCGCCGGGGAGAAAGATTTCCTCTCGTTGTTTGGCTAAACTGACAACGCGAACTTCATCGAGTAAGTCCATTTCTCGCAAGATATTAACCACCGCAGAAAGCTGTCCTTTTCCTCCATCTATCATCACGAGATCGGGGAATTTTCGACTTGTTTCTGCCACTGTTTTATCTTTCCGAAAACGGCGGCTAATCACCTCTGCCATACTAGCAAAATCATCAGAATGACCCGCTGTGACTTCGGGGTTTTTAATCTTATAACGGCGGTAGTGTTGCTTGGCGGGAATGCCATCGATAAATACAACTCGCGAGGCGACGGCATCGGAACCTTGAACGTGGGAAATATCGTAACCTTCAATGCGATGGGGAAGTTCGGGTAAATCGAGAATATCGGCTAAATCTTGCATCGCTTGCAAGTTACGATCGCCCATTTTCTGCATCCGCGCCAACTCGTATTCGGCATTGCGTTCCACCATCGCCACCAGTTCGGCTTTGGTTTGCCGTTGGGGAACCAGAATCGATACTTTGCGTCCCTTTTTTTCGCTCAACCAATCCGATAATATTTCTTCGTCGGATAGTTCCGCTTGCACGATAATTTCCGTGGGAATTTCCACCGATTCGACGCTTTGGTAATGTTCCTCTAAAGCTCGCTGTAAAATTGCACCGCGATCCTCTTGCAAATTACCAGAATTTGTGCTTGATGTTTCAAAAACAAATCCCAATCGCCCCACCAACTTTCCGGCGCGAATTTGGAACAATTGGACGCAGGCAAAGCGATCGTTTGCCGCCAAGGCGATCGCATCTCGAGAAACCCGATCGTCTGGCAGGGACACCTTTTGGTCTGCCCCCAAAGACTGCAACCCTTGAATTTTGTCCCGCAGTTGCGCCGCTTTTTCAAACTCCAAATTCTCTGAAGCCTGCGCCATGCGATCGGTTAAAATATCGATGAGTTCCTGAGTTCTTCCCTGAAAAATCATCGCCACTTTCTGCACCGTTTTTCGATACTCTTCTGGAGAAACGAGCTGCTGACAAACGCCGGGACAGCGCCCGATATCGTAGTTCAAACAGGGGCGGTCTTTGAACAGAGGTTTGGGACGTTGCTGGAGGGGAAAAATTCGCTTGACGATATTGAGGGTACTCCGCAATAAACCCGTATCGACATAGGGACCGTAGTAGCGGTCTTTCTCGTTTTTCGCCCGTCGCTTGCGAGTGATGAAAATGCGGGGATATTTCTTCGACCAGGTGATGCAGAGATAGGGATATTTCTTATCATCTTTGAGCAGCACGTTGAAGTGAGGTTGGTGCTGTTTGATAAGATTATCTTCCAAGGCGAGGGCTTCGGCTTCGGTGTCGGTAACGATAAATTCGATATCGCACACTTGCCGCACCATCAGCGCAATTCGATCGCTTAACTGCTGGGATTCGCGAAAATAGGAACGCACTCGCGATCTCAGTTTTTTTGACTTGCCAATATATAGAATACGATCGTCGCGATCGCGCATTAAATACACCCCTGGTTCCGCCGGAATTTCCTTCAGTCGGCTTTCCAGACGATCGGGATTTTTGAGCAGCGGTTGAACTTGAGTTGCAGACATTATCGTAGATATGCTAATCGATAATTGTTAATGACTGAATTACGAATCGTAAAACGGTAAATTGTTATTGAAAATCTCCTCTTTCTTATCTCCCCCAGTAACGCCTGCTCTCTTCACTTTGGTAGTATAGCGAGATTCCCCCTCCCATGAACCCGATTGTCAGTGTCGTAATTCCCACCTACAATAGCGATCGCTACATCGCCGCCGCCATCGATAGCGTGTTGGCGCAAACCTACCCCCACTGGGAAATTCTCGTTGTCGATGACGGTTCCCAAGATCGGACGCAGCAGATATTACAGCCGATCGTACGAGAAGTGGGCGATCGCCTGCGCTATATCTATCAAACTAATCAAGGGGTATCCGCCGCGCGAAATCGGGGCATTGAGGCAGCCAGAGGGGAATTCGTCGCCTTTCTCGATGCCGATGATATCTTCCTCCCCGACAAACTCGCCGCACAGATAGAGGTATTCGCCGTGCAAACCCAGTTAGGCATGGTGCATAGCGGCTGGCGGCGCGTCGATGCGGTAGGGAAACCCCTGCTGGATGTGGAACCGTGGCGGGAGATTCCGACACTGGATTTAGAATCCTGGTTGCGGTGGAAACCGGTTCTCCCCAGCGCGATGATGTTTCGGCGGCAGTGGTTGCTAGAGGCGGGAGGTTTCGATTCCCGGTTTCCCCCGGCAGAGGATACGGAGTTGGTGTTGCGGTTGGCGCTGCGGGGATGCAAGGCGGCGTGGTTGCGGCAAATTACCGTTTTATACCGCCAGCATGAGGATAGCGCCATGTATAAGGGGCTTCCCCAGGCGCGATCGCTGTCGGCCGTTTTAGACCATTTTTTCGCGCAGCCAGATGTACCGCCCCATATTCGGCTGCTGGAGCCGGATATTCGCTATAGTACCTGGGTCTGGATCGGCTGGTATTTGTATGGTACCGGGCATTTGGTGGAGATGGGAGAAGCGTTGCAGCAGGCGTGGCAGTATTCCCCTTATTCTGCTTTGGAGGCGATTATCAATTGGGTGGAGAGTTTCGCGGCGTTCTCGAAAAATATTGGTAAGGTTTTGGATGCAGAAGTGTTGGTAACATCGGCGCAATGGCAGGATGTGACGGCGTGGGTGAGTCAAAATAATGAAAAATTATCAATTAAAAATTAAAAATTGAATCGATACAAGCGGTCGTCCGTCAAAATCAACGACTTTTAACGATATTCAATGTTGAAAAGGAAATAATTGTGCAATGGAAAACCTAGACTCTTACCACAACATTATTCAAAAAATCCTCAACCAGTATTATCAACTCGCAACACATCGAGCTGATTTATCGAATGATTCTGAAGTTAGCGATCGACTGGCATTGGATGAACATCAAGGTCAATATCTCTGGTTTCGATTCGGTTGGGATGACAAACAGTTCGTGCAGTATATTATTATGGATACTCTGCATTAAAAACGGTAAAGTTTGGGTCGAACAAGACTCCACCGATTTATGTGTTGTTGACGATTTACTCGCTGCCGGTATTCCCGCAAGCGATATTGTTTTAGGCTTTCATCATCCCAACAAACGGAAACTCACAGAATTTGCTTGAAATTGAGTAGGGGTCAAAACACCGGAGGTTCTCGTGGAACTCAATGCCGATTTTTCCCAGCGTGTCATCGTTCGCAGTGCCGATCTCGACTGGCAGCCCTCGCCGATGCCGGGAGTGGAACGGCGAATGCTCGATCGCATCGGGGATGAAAAAGCCCGCGCCACATCCATCGTTCGCTACGCCCCCGGCAGCGAGTTTTCCCCTCACGTTCACGGCGGAGGTGAAGAGTTTTTGGTGTTGGCGGGGGTGTTCCAAGACGAACATGGCGACTTCCCCGCCCGCAGCTACGTCCGCAACCCGCCTACCTCGAAACATACCCCCGCTTCTGCACCGGGATGCATTATCTTCGTCAAACTCTGGCAGTTCGAGAGAAGCGATCGCACCCACATTCGCATCGACACCCACAAACTCCCGGCAATTCACCCCGCAGGACGATCGGGTATTCGCGTCAAGCCC
>NZ_JADEXN010000347.1 GCF_015207075.1 Zarconia navalis LEGE 11467 | reverse complement strand
TGTGCCGCAGTCCGAAGGCGAGATTATCGTAAACCGTCAGGTGGGGGTAGAGGGCGTAATTTTGGAATACCATCGCCATGCGGCGCTGTTTGGGAGGCAAATCGTTCACTAACTGCTCTCCCACCCAGATATTGCCCCCCGTGAGGGATTCTAACCCCGCCATCAGCCGCAGGAGGGTACTTTTACCGCAACCAGACGGCCCCACCAGAACCATGAACTCTCCCGATCTCACCGTGAGGTTAATCCGTCGCAATACCGTTAGGGAGGCGTTTTCTGGAGTGGTGCGATCGGTGGCTTTGGAATCTGGAGACCTCCTCGAAGTGGCCGAGGCGCGATCGGAAAAACTTTTGTAGACGTTCTCTAAAACAACTCCGATTGCCATATTTTTGAGATGCAGCTAGATGCGACCGATACGAGCAAAGGGCCAAAAGCGCACCCACGCCCGACCGATAATGTCTTTTTGGGGTAAAAAGCCCCAAAGATGGGAATCGTTGCTGTTGTTGCGGTTATCTCCCATCACAAATATCTTATCCTCGGGTACGATTTGCGGTCCCCAGTCGTAGGCAGGCGGTTCGGCAATGTAGTCCTCTTGGAGGGGTTCGTCATCGATGTAAACGCGACCGTCGTGGATGGCGACAGTTTGACCGGGTAAACCGATGGTGCGCTTGATGAACGCTTGACCCTTGTCGTACCCGAGGCGTTGCAGTTGAGAAGGGGGGCTGAACACGACGATTTCGCCTCGTTGGGGGGTGCGAAAATCGTAGGATACTTTTTCAATAATCAGTCGATCGTTGACTCTCAAGCTCGGTAGCATCGAATCGGAAGGAATGTAGCGGGGTTCGGCGATAAAGGTGCGAATCAGGAACGCTAAACCCAAAGCGACGATCGCCAGTTGAATATTTTCTCGCTGGGACTGCCAGATACTCGGTTTAGGAGTCGGTTTTCGATCGGTCTGGGTTGCCTCTTTTGGTTCGTCTGCCATCAGTATGTTGAGATTGGAATTCTCGGCGTAGAAGGAGCCTAACAGCCAATTTTATCGCAATCTACCGGTAATACGCGGAAGTCGGATATCGATCGATCGGGGAAGCAGAAGATTGATTGCGAGTTCGAGAGAATCTCGGAAGGAAGGAAAAGCGTCACGAACTATTTGGCTAAGAGCGAAAATCATGAGAATGCGATCGCTTTCTCAAACTCTCGCAAGGCTACACTCGAACCCATTTTCCAACCCCGATCGCAATATTTCGGAATTAATGTTTTGAGATCGAATTTGGGAAACCACCGACTGGTTTGAGACTCTCGATACTCCCGTTCCTCGAACTGATAGATTGATAATTCTTCTTGACGATAAATCCAGAGTTCCTGCGGTGAAATTACTTGATAATCTTCGGGACTACTAATACAGGTGAGGTCTACTTCGATCGCTAAATCCGGCGGTGGATCGATTTCTAGATCGATGCGTTCTTTTCCTAAAATGCGATCGCGATTTTCAAGATAAAAACAGTAGTCGGGTTCGATTCCTTGTCGATCGATTCGCTTTAAAGTGATAGGGGTAAATGCTTGCCAGTCTTTTTCTTCATAGCGCAGCAATGCTTTAACAAAATCTGCGAGTAGATTTGCTTCTTTACCATGTCTGGGTAAGGGGGAGAGAATTCTAATTTCTTGTGTGGTCGCGTTGTAGCGAATCCTCAATCCTGCTTTATCTTCTCGATGGCTGAGTAACGTTTCGTAGTCCTGCCAGGTTCTAAAGCGCAGAATGAGTTCGTCTCCCGCACACAGAGAAATTGAATTTTCAGTAATTGTAGGTAATGTCATCTTTTTAATGACCGATGATGGAGCGCATACTTTTAATATTAGCAGAATTCGATATTTTTTGACTGGAAACTTGACTGGAAAAACAACACGACTTGAGCGAGTCTCAAATCGGAGAGAATATTTTCTATGTCAGAATTCAAGTTCTATTTCAGAGAAGGAAAAGGGCAAGTTTTGAACTAAGAGTTGAGTAAGTTTTTTAAGATTTTTCAAAACCCGCTTTTACAGAGTTATCAATTCTACCTGATATCTGAATAATTGCTTTTATGAATTGTTACTAGTATAAGCTTGCGGCAACTGTAGAGGATTCGGATCGAATACGACTACAAATTTCCCGCCAGGAATCAGACGACGTAGAATTTTGAGATGACTATCGGTCAGAACGAGTCTGAAACTGACCGATAGTCAATCGTTGCATTTTGGGGACTAAGCGAATCAGTACCCAAGGATAAAGGCGTTCTTTGTAAGGCATAATGAATTTGTCTCCATCATGTATGAGAGCCAGAGCCAGTGCCGATCGGTTGGTAGCCCAAGTGCACTGGCTTTCTGACCTTTTGACGTTCTGCTCTCATACTACCGATCGACCTTGGTTAAGTCAACTTATCCATAAAATGTCTATCATCGGATAGTGAATGAGCAGCGTAGGGGAAAAGCTAAAACAACGACGCAAGTCGCTAAATTTAACTCAGCAGCAAGTTGCTGATGCTTTAGGTGTGACGGTAACGACCGTGAAAAATTGGGAAGCTGGCAGATATATTCCTAAGCTTTATCTAGAACAAACCAAAGCATTGTGCGATTTTCTGAAAATTTCTTTAGATGAGCTAATTAATTAGAAACGTCAATCTTGTAACGGATTTTTTTTGAGAAACTCCTACTTTGTATCTATCCGTTTGAGGTTAAAGCAATATAAAATAAAATCAGCTTCTGTCACCCCAAAAAGCTATGACGATGCACCTTCCCACTCCCATTCAATTGCGGCAAGATTTGCCGACAATGTACGATTTACCCAGCGAAAATCCAGAGGAACCCGGTTTGCCCGACGAGTTTCACGGCTTGCAACCGCAGCTATTGCAATTTACCTTCCAACCACCGAACTGGAGTGAAACCCGCCGCTTCGTCGCGATGGATATGAACCTGTACTACGACGTAAACCATCCCCTGTGGTACAAACGTCCCGATTGGTTTGGAGTGG
This sequence comes from Zarconia navalis LEGE 11467, assembly GCF_015207075.1. Lineage (GTDB taxonomy): Bacteria > Cyanobacteriota > Cyanobacteriia > Cyanobacteriales > Geitlerinemataceae > Zarconia > Zarconia navalis. The sequence goes on along the minus strand of NZ_JADEXN010000347.1, from coordinate 2,933 downwards.
TGGGAGTTTCTCGGCTGTACGAAGAGTGGGATTCGCGGTTGAGTTACGTGATTTGGCAAGAAGGGATAAGTCCGTTTGTTATCGTCGAGTTGCTTTCGCCGGGAACGGAAGATGAAGACTTCGGCGAAACTGAATCCCAGCCGGGAAAACCACCGACGAAATGGCAAGTCTATGAAGAGATTTTGCAAGTTCCTTACTATTTTATTTTCGATCGCTACACCGATCGATTGCAAGGATTTCATCTGGTTAACGGACGCTATCAGCCTTTAAATTTACGAGATGGACGAGGTTTCGTACCGGAACTGGGGTTAAGTTTGGGATTATGGCGGGGAATCTATCAAGGGTTAACTCGACAATGGCTGCGGTGGATGAAACTCAATGGAGAACGGATTGCGCTACCGCAGGAGGAAGCGGAGGAGGCGAAGCAAGAAGCCCAAAGTGCCAAACAAGAAACCGAACTTGCCAAGCAAGAAACCCAAAGTGCCAAGCAGGAGGCTGAGCTGGCTAAACAACGCGCAGAACGCTTAGCCGAACAGTTACGCCAGATGGGAATCGATCCAGAAATTTAAGGAATTAGCGATTGTCTCTCGATAGAATGACCCTATTGAGCGAATGCGTGAAAACCATCGGAGAACTGAATTGCGGCTTCATTCTCTGAATGTGGTTTATTCTGCTCGTCCAAGATTAATTTACAAGGTCGATCGCAAGTAAAGCAAAAATCATAAAAGAAAAATGTCCAACCACATTCAGCCACGAATGTTGTTAAAATTTGCCAAGGCTTTTCTGGGACAGAGCATTTTAACTCGTTGATGCAGTAGTCAAAAATACAGCATCGACTACATAAGTAGCCCGGCTTTTGCAAGTTTGCTAAGGATAAAAAACGCCACAATCCTTCTAATCGCTTTTTTTGAGCGGGTTTGGCTAATTTCCAAATGGGAGATAATTTTTCTTTTCCTCGAAGTTCTTGATGAATAACGGTTGAAATAGGAGACTGAAAACTTAACCTTCGCTCGAGGTGATGCCATAACTCAATATCGAGCTGCCTCGTAATTGCTTCAAGTAATGGATTCTGGATATTCTCGAACAGTGTTCGAGGCAAGAGAATTTTTTTAGATAAGTCTTTCTCAACTTGACGAATCAGGTTATTTAGCTTTTTGGGATTAGACCAGTTTTCCTGGGGGTAGACCCGAGTCAGAAAACTTAAATTTGCTACCTTTTCTGGGCTATCGAAAAAATATATCTCTAATTCATGACTTACCGTTTTTTCGTATATAGCTTCGATGGCTTGCTTTACATTCTGTTTGTCAATCGGAGTGGTTGAAAGTGCAACCTGTTGCCATTTTCTTTTATAGGCATCGAGTTGAGCTTCTTGCTGTGGTGTCAACTCAGAAATTTTTCTGTCTTCTTTCATATGAGTTTCCCAATTGTGAGATGATGTAAAAATCGTTTTGAATATACGATCGAATTTTCAATTCTTAAAACCCTCGCCGTTGTCCGCGAGTTTTTCGATCGCCCTGGAGAGTTTATGACGCGAACGGTTTACCTCCATTTATCTAGCGAGATGACGATCGATGACGATCGGCTAACGGTTATTACACCGACGCTACCCATTGCCCGATCGCTAAATGTTCCCCACCAGAAGTTAGAAACTCTCGCCCAACAAATTTGCCAACAAAACGGGATGGCGATCGCCCCGGTTTTGCTCGCCCACCGAACCCTACAAACCGCAGTCAAAAAGGCGATCGACCCAACAGATATCGAAGGAACGGCGCGAGCATTTTCTGGGGCAGTTCGATCTATCCTTCGCGCCGGAATTGACTTAGAAGCCCTCGCCTCGGCATCGCAGCAAAAAGTTCGACAACTCGCCCACCTCATCCGCACTTACCAACAGCAACTCGCTCTTCAAAAAGCGATCGACCCAGCACAACTTTTATGGTATGCCAGCCGTTTAAGTTTCGATCTAAACTGCGATCGACAACCTTTATTCGTTTACGGATATTTTCAACCCCGCCCAGATCGATTGGCATTTATCGATGCGATCGCTGCTGAAGGTAGCGTCATGGTTTTACCTTGGGAAGCAGAGGATATATTTACCGATAATCGCGCTGCCATCGATTGGCTGCAAGAACGAGGATGGGAGATTGTTGAAAATGCACCCGTTGAAAATATCCCAACAGAATTCGAGAAAAAGAAGAAACGCGATCGCAAACTTGACAACAAAAATACTCCCCCTTCTTTCTCCCCATCCCCCCGAAGAGGGCGAAGCATTTGGAAGTCTAAGTTTGGTTTAACCGATAATCGATCGCTCAAATGCTTTGCCCCTACAGCATCTCCCCATCTCCACAGCTACCCCAACCCAGAAGCTGAAGTTCGCGGCGTTTTAGGCCAAGTCAAACAACTTCTCAGCGATGGGGTGGCGGCGGGGGATATCGTTCTGGTTGCCCGAGATGATGCCGCTTACGGCCCGATGGTTCTCGATGTGGCGTGGGAGTACGAGTTACCGGTGCGGGCATTGTACCCCGTTCCTCTAGCCGCAACTCGGTTGGGGGCGTGGATTCGGCTGCTATTGGAAGTCGTCGGCAGTAACTTTCCCTTCGAGGCGACGACCAAACTACTGAGTCATCCCCTGGCTGGAGGGAAATTGAAAACCCTGTGGCCCGAGATTCGATCGCGCCATCCCCAAGGTCTTCGCCAGTGGCAGAAATTAGGCAAAACCGTGGGGATCGATTTGTCGGTATTGAAATGGAAGAAAAAAGAGACGCGATCGAATTGGGTACAACGGTTGCGAGAGGTTTTCGATCGCTTTGGAATTCGGCGGCATTGCGGGGGCTGGGCGCGGGAAATCGTCGCCTACTACAAGTTTATCGAAGGACTCGAAGCCGTGATGCAACCAGAAACCGAGCGGCTGGAACTGACGGAATTTGTCCGAGAAG
>NZ_JADEXN010000016.1 GCF_015207075.1 Zarconia navalis LEGE 11467 | reverse complement strand
CGCGCTCCAATAACCAATAGGTGGTCATCAACCCTTTCCCTTTTACGGCAATCTCTCCCCGCCGTTGGAAACGGTAGTGATGTTTTAATTGCTCGTAAGTGGCGGTTGTAACTTGAATTTTTCCGGCTTCTCCCGAGGATTCCATTCGCGAGGCGACGTTCACCGCATCCCCCCACAAATCGTAAATAAATTTTTTCAGACCGATCACCCCAGCCACGACCGTTCCAGTATTAATCCCGATACGAATCTGGAACGATTCGCCAATTTGGGCGCGGACTTCGCAAATGGTTTCGAGCATTTCTAGGGCCATATCGGCGATCGCGCGGGCGGTGTGAGCATGGGGAACGGGCAATCCTCCTACTACCATATAGGCATCGCCAATGGTTTTAATTTTTTCTAAACCGTATTTTTCGGCGAGGCGATCGAAATTAGAAAAAATTTGATTGAGCAAATTGACGAGTTCGACGGGTTGAAGGCGCGCCGAGAGCGGAGTAAACCCAACAATATCGGCAAACAAAATCGTCACCTCCTCGAACTGTTCGGCGATCGCATCTTGGGACTGTTTCAAGCGTTTGGCGATCGCCCTGGGTAAAATATTGAGCAGCAAAGCTTCTGATTTTTCCTGTTCCGCTCGCAGGGCTTCTTCTGCCAGTTTGCGTTGAGTAATATCCTCCAATACTCCAAGAATACCGATGACATGGCCTTTTGAGTCGTGAATGGGAATTTTGCTTGCATCGAGCCATACGGATTGTCCGTTTTGACTCGGTCGAATTTTGGTCTGGAGAAAGTGTAGTTTCGGCACATCTCGAGCGATAATTTGACGGTCTTGTTCTCGGAAGGTCTCGGCTATCTGCGGAGCGTCGGGCAGCAACTCATAATCGGTTTTGCCCACGACAGCTTCGGGATCGTCAAATCCTGCGGCGATCGCCCAGTTTTTATTACAGCCGCGAAACACTAAATCCGTATCTTTCCAAAAGACCTGCTGGGGAATATTATTGAGAATTAGACGTAAATATTGCTCTTTTTCTTGCAGGGCTTCCTCGACCTGTTTGCGAGCGCTCACATCCCGCGCCACCCAGATGACCCGATCGGCTCCGATCGGGGAAATATTCGCCGCAAACCAAAATTCTCGCCCTGCTAGAGTCAAACTGTACTCCACTCGCGCTGTTTGCTGGGTATCTAGTACCTGCTGGATGTAACCGACAAAACGCTCGGCGATCGCATCTGGCAACACATCGAACTCGGTTTTTCCCAACAGACCTTCCACTGGGCGCAGCAGCAGTTCTGGCGAACCGGAAATAACCTTGAGATAGCGTCCTTCGCGGCTTTTGATGAAGATGAGTTCCGTCATCGCTTCAAAGAGTCCCCGCAGTTCTGCTTCAGCTTCGGCCAGTCGGGCGGTACGTTCGGTGACTTGCTGCTCTAACTGCTCGTTCATTAGTTCTAAAGCATGGAAAGATACGCTCAACTGAGCGGCCATTCGATTGAAGGATTCCGACAGAGCCTTGAGTTCGTCAATTTGCACCACCCGATTGTCAGTTCGATCGACAGTTCGATCGAGTTCTCCATTGGCAATGCGGCGGCTGGCACGGCCGAGATACAAAATGGGTTGGGTAATCCAGTTGGAGGTGACAATGCCCGATCCCACGGCTACAACAAAAGCGATCGCGCACAATCCCAGAGTCATCTGGGTATTTCGATAAATTTGCGCCATAAAGTCCGCTTCGGGAATGACCACGACAATGAACCAATCCAAACCCAAATCATCGCGATAGGGGGTCACTTGTACCAATTGCCCTCGGTTGTCTAACTTGAAAGTAAGTTGCTCCGAACTCTCGATGCGGCTGAGATCGTCGAAGGTGGCGAGCAAATGCTCGGCTGTCGTGCGAATGAGGCGATCTTCGATCTCCGTTGCCCGGAGGCGCTGCTGCTCCCCGTTCTGGCTCGTGAAGGGAACTCGATCGGTGGAGGTGGCAACGAGCAAGCCATTGCGCTCCATAATAAACGTTTCTCCAGTTTTGCCAATTTTCAGGCTTTGCAGAAACTTGCCAATATCTAGCAACGACAAATCGACAGCAAAAACCCCCTCCAACTCCCGCGCGTCATTGTAGACCGGGAGGACGGCGGGTAATGCCACATTTGGATAGGGAGCCGCCCAGACGTAAATATCCCCCCAACTGGCGCGACCCGCCCGCGCTGCTCCGCGATACCAGGGACGGCTCGACAGATCGTAGTCGGGAACGCTCGAGAGGAGTTGGGTGCGCTCGCCGCGATCGTCCGTGGCATAGGTCTCAAATTCATCCCCAGGCAAATCCTGCGACCAATAAGCAACGTTGAAAGCGTTGTCGGCACCGCGTTCGGCACCGCTAAAAACTTCCGCTTCGCTGCCAAAATAAATGTAGCTGGCAGACTCGAAGCGCTGAATTTGCTGCCAAAAATGTCGTTCTAACCCTTCAATATCTTGTATGTCGAGCTTTCCGAGTTCTAGATCGTCAACGTTGATTTGGTTGATGCGGTGGGGAATTTTTAAGTAACTCTCGAGACGATCTTGAATGCGAGCGGTAATTTCATCGCGCAACTGGGTTGCGAGGTCTTCTACTGCCTGCTGGCCGTTGCGAAAGGAGAGATAGCCCACAAGTCCGACAGCTGCGACGACTTGAGCGACAAAGGGAACCACCAGAACCACGCGCAGGGGGACTTTAGGATTTAGAATGAGGTGCGCGAATTTGCTCATGGCTTCAGCGTTACCGATCTCCCGATCGCTCTGTCAGTCCGTTGCTCTCCAAAATAACGCACCCGATCTAACTCGATTTTCTCATTCTCTTAGAACTTACACGCAGACGCTAAATCAACAAGCAGGCCGATGAGAACGCTACGAATGGTGGCTTAAACCTGAATCTGCGTCAGGTCTATCTCTGCGGCGCTGCCATCTTGTTCTGCTCCCTCTCATTGCGATCGCTTGCCATGGGTAATATAGCAGCAAGCATCGGCTTTTAGCAGTTAGAGATGCTCTTAACCCTTTAGAAGGCCGTTGCGATATTCTGCATCGATCGCAGTTTTCAAGGCTGTTTGCTTGTGTTGTAGACCCCTAGCCCTCATCTCAAATTCGGGAATTACCATCGTTGGGGGTGAGAAGCTGGGGCAACTTGGAAAGTGGCTCGCGAAACTCGTGTATTGCGCTCAATGACGCGGTGCGATCGACACTTATTGGCTCGCGAGGGAACGAATTTAGGGTGGGGAATCATCTAAATGCATTTGAGCTGCTCACCCCTTCATCGTTTGTCGTTCGTTGTTTTCAAACTGATGTCAACGCCGTTTTGAACCACTATTTCATAGTGTTCTACCGTCGGGAACGGTTCGTAAAAATGATGTAGCCGAGCACGCCATTCTTGATACTCTGGGGATTGTCGAAATCCGATGGTATGGTCTTCTAACTTTTCCCAACGCACGAGCAAAATATAGCGGTTGGCCGTTTCGAGGCAACGCTGGAGTTCGAGATCGAGAAATCCGGGCATCGAGGCAATAATTGTCGAGGCGGCTGAAAACGCGGCTTCAAATTCACTTCCCAGCTCGGATTTGACATCGAGAATTGCCACTTCTAATATCATCTCACTCGATCGCCTGCGAACTGTTCGATGGCTCGATCGCATCTCCTAGAAGTCGATCGCACAATGCGTCTACGCTGGCTGGGGACAAATCCGGTAGCAAGATGCCGTGCTGGAGGTGAGGATAGCATTGACCGAGCGATCGCCGATAGCTCGGATCGTAGTGCGATGCTAGAAGGTCGGCAACCAAGGTTTTCCCATCCCTTTGTCGAATCAGATCGTACCATTGGTCTACTTTCTTCCGACCGTGGCGAGATGTCAACCCTTCCAACTTTGTGGCGAGAAACTCCCCATGCCGTCCCAAGCGATCGTACTCTTGAAGCAGCCAGTTGACGCGATGTTCGATCGCCAGTTCGATTTCCACGCCCGATGCTTGTTTCATTTGATTCCACAAAGCCGGGGGAAGATAAACTTGCCCGATTTTATTGCTCTCCGATTCCACCCAAACCGGCACACTGGGATCGAAATGCTGTAGGCGTCGCAGCAGGCGAGATTCAAAGGCTTTTTGACTCGGCTGAGGAGTGGGATTTTCGTCCCACACCTCCCCCAACAGCGATCCGCGATGATTGGCTAGGGCTTCCAAGTCCAACACCTGAGCGCCCAACTGGGCTAGCCGTTGGAGAATATGAGTTTTGCCGCTACCGGTCGCTCCGGCTAAAATGCGATAGGTGAAGCGATCGGGTACCCGTTCTAGCTGCGATCGTACGTAAGCTCGATAGGTTTTGTAGCCCCCGTCAACGACCGTTGCCGACCAACCAATGGCGGCAAGAACACCTGCAAGACTTTGCGATCGCTGTCCCCCTCGCCAGCAATACACGAGCGGTGCGTAATCCCTGGGTTTGGCGGCAAAGTGAAGTTCTAAGTGTCGGGCAATGTTTTGAGCTGTCAATGCCGCGCCAATTTTCCGCGCTTCAAAGGGATTCACCTGCTTGTAAATCGTTCCAACTTTGACTCGTTCTTCGTCGCTGAGTACGGGGAGATTAATCGCTTCGGGCATTCGATCGATTTCAAACTCGCTCGGCGATCGAACATCGATAATCTCGCTGTAGGTTTCGTTCCAGGGTTGTTGCGTCAGCTTTGGAGACAAGACCAAGATCGGGCAGCTCGCAAATGGGAAAGCACGGGATTTTGCATTGCATCACTTATTGTACTCGATCGCGATGGGACGAATATCGCTCGCTGCTGGGGGGTCAACCTTCCCAAGAGATCGGGGTATGGTTAAAAAGTCAGGTTCGAGCGCGATCTCGCTCTCCATTGCGTCGAACAAATCAAAATTCGTCTGACCCATTTTCTGCGAACGAATCGAAAAAAATGATGAACCATCGCCCCATCCGAATTTGGCTTGCTTTGTGTTTGTTCTGTCTTCTGGTGGTAACCGGTTGTGCGTCAAGTCTCACCCCCAACCCTAAAGCGGGTGATATTTCGGCAGCAGTTCCCCTCAATGTCGGCTTCAGCCGCAATCCGAGTTATTTGCCCTGGTTGGTTGCCAAAGAGGAAGATTTATTTAAAAGCCTCCATCAAAATATCGATGCGAAGTGGTTTGAGGATTATGGAACATCCGTTGAAGCACTGGCATCGGGTTTGCTCGACCTCAATTCCCAAAGTGCGAGCGATACGATTTATTCTGTTGCCGAAGGTGCCGATTTATCGATCGTTTTAGCGATCGATCGCTCTATGGGCAACGAAAAAATAATTGCTAGCGATGCCATTCAAACCACTGCCGATCTCAAAGGAAAAAAAATTGCTCTTGCAGAGGGTGTCGCTCACCATTTACTCCTATTGCTCGGGCTTCAAAAAGCCAAGCTGACTCTGAACGATGTCGTGATTCAAACGCTCGATTCTGAAGCCGCGACAGAGGCATTTACGACCGGCAAAGTCGATGTTATTGGTATTTCTGCACCCTATACGACTTTTGCGCTAGCCCGAAATGGTTCGCGTGAACTATGGAGTTCGGTCAATTTCCCCGGTTTATTTTTTAATACGCTATCGGTCGATCGTCAGACCCTCGATCGATATCCCGAAAAGATAGAAGGTGCGATTGAAGCTTGGTCGAGGACGTTAAAATATATGCAGGAACATCGAGATCGAGCTTATGAAATTATGTCCGATCGGGCTGATGTATCGATCGAAACATTTAAAAGCTATGACTCTGCTTTGAAAAGATTAAATCTAGAAGAGAATGCAATTGATTTTCGATCGAAAAATACTCTTGATTCTTTTTCCCTTGCCTTAGAGACCATCAGTCAGTTATTACTAGAGAGCGGCACCATCGAGACGAAGCCAGAAGTCGCACAATTACTCGATAGACGATTTGTTGATACCCATATCGAAATCAACTCAGCAACCAAAAAGCCGAAAAAAATTGAGCGAATACGCACCTTCAAGGTTCGACCTTCGTGAATTTGCTGAGTTCTTCATTGTCAGAACGAAAAAGTCACGTGGAAAACACTCAATTTCTCTTTTTTGATTGACAGATTTAAAAAGAAAAAATAAAATTTAAATTAATAGTAATTTAACGTCTTGCAATTTAATTGACGATTTCGATAAACTACATTTTAGATTGGTTTATCTATCGACTGTCAAGTTTCTTGGGGTTAATATCTATGAAGCAAATAGCTTGCGACGATCGATCGCGATGGATGCGACGACCGGCATGGGAAACTCAATCATTCAGATCTACAAGTTACCCAACCTATAGTTTAGGGCTTAATATTAAGCCTTATTTCTTCGATAACGAGTTCGAGCCAGATCGGAACTCTCAAAGCCGAGTCTAGTGCATCGAACCGAGATATTTCGTCAGGTAAGGAGAAAAAACCTCATAAATGAGTGTCAGGGGTTGGCCGTTATGCCAAAACAGGTAGTGACGACCCCAAAAAGGTTCTTTCCGCTCGAAAGCATCCTCTAGGGCTTCGCAGTGACCCCAGCAAAGTCCCCGAACATCTCGATATAACTCGGTATGCAAGCGGGTCAAGTTATCCCAAATGGGCAAAGACCGATTTTGTAGGTACTCGTCGACATGACTCGCATTCCACCAGGAGGCGGCGTAGGCGAGTCGCTGACCCGAAGCAGTTCTCAGCCAGACCTGTCGCCGCAACCTCGGGCCGGGGACAGCTTGGATTAACTCTGGGGCACTATCGGAATCCATCCCGATCGAAGACATATCGATAACATCCACTTCGATGGTTTCCCTCGTCAGCAGCTTTAAATGGCGGGTTGGCGAACCATCGCCCAAGAGTAAAATTTGCCATGCAGGGGCTAACTGATGATGGGGTAGACCCCGCTGTACATCAGTCTCATCGCCTTGCCACAATGGCTTGAGGGCATGCCAGGAAAAGGGTTTCGTCAGGCTATTGGGGGCTGTAAATGCGGCAGTCAATTGTCTTTACAGAACTTAACTAACTTCTTTATCATAACGTTCATTGCGGCGGCGGGGGAGGGCAAAGGTTCAATATCGATACCCAATTCAAGCCCGATTGCAAATATCGAAAGTTAGGCTAGGTTATGAATAAGGGGTGTATCCGGATCGAATTGATTAAATGATTATGATTCGTTTGTAAAAAAAATACTCGTGCGAACGTGAGCCGCTAGGTAGAGAGAATCAACTATGAATCAAGCCTTAATGCAAAAATTTATCCAATTGATTTCTCGCCAAACTGGACTGTACGTTAGATTAGCTGATTTGGGACAATTGCAGGCAAAACTGTTGTCTCAAATGCGAGTATTGGGATTGAGGTCTTTAGACGACTATTATCAAGTTTTAGAACGGATATCAATTCAAAATTCTAACCATTGGATCTCCGATCCCTCTAACGAGTGGCAAGAACTGATTAATTCTTTAACGGTGACTGAAAGCTATTTTTTTCGAGATTCGGGTCAGTTCGATCTTCTCAAGGATACAATTCTTCCAAGTTTAATCGAAAAAAAGCGAAAAAGTTCCAAAATTCCCAAGCTCAAAATCTGGAGTGCAGCTTGTTCTTCGGGAGAAGAGCCTTACTCTCTGGCGATTTTGTTGCGAGAATTACTGCCGGATTTACCCAATTGGGATATCTCCATTTTGGGCACGGATATCAATCAGAATATTCTCAAAAAAGCAAAGCAGGGACTTTATGGTGATTGGTCGTTTCGGTCTGTCGATCCGATGGTTCGAAAACGATATTTCACGAGAAACTCGATCGGGTGGGAAATCGATCGTACCATTCGAGAAATGGTAAAGTTCGAGTATCTCAATTTAGTGACCGATCGATTTCCAAGTTTGCGCTTGGGTTTGGAAACAATTGACTTAATTCTATGCCGAAACGTCTTTATTTATTTTGAAAGCGAGGCGATCGAGCAAGTTCTGGGAAAGTTCCACCACACTCTGCAATCTGGTGGATATCTTATGAGCGCTCATGCCGAACTACCCGATCTCGCCCTCGATGGATTGCAAACCCTCGTATTCCCAAATTCGGCTATTTACCGCAAAACGAACGAATCCCCAATTGCACCAAAGGTTCCCGACTGCCGCGAACTCGCGGGCAAAGTCCTTTCACCGATGACCGATCGAGGCTCGAAAGACGAACCCCTGCGGTCTTTGTTGCCAACATCGATTCAAACCGAACCTTGCCGACAGTCTTCTCTCACATCATCTCATTCCGCCTGCGCCTATCAACCGGGAAAGTTAAAACCGATCGATATCCAGACTCTGACCCTCGAAGCCACTTCGCTACTAGAAAAAGGTGCCTATCCAGAAACGATTAAAGCCGCCCAACATATTTTAGAAATTGCGCCCGATTGCCTGAAAGGATATCTTCTCATTGCAATAGCTTATGCCAATTTAGGAGATTATCAAAAAGCGACTTACTATTGCGTTCAGGCAACTGCCCTCGATTCGCTGTCGATCGAACCGCGCTATTTACTGGCTCGAATTGCCGAGGTTCAAGGGAATATGCCGAAAGCGAAAAACCTATTAAAGCAAATTATTTACCTCGACCCGAGTTCGGTTTTTGCCTATCTCGAACTCGCCGCAGTGTATCGTAAAGAGAGACAACTCACCCGAGCCAGCAAGATGCAATCGACAGCATTGGAATTACTCGGAACTTTACCCTCGGGGGCGATCGTCGATCCCATTGCTCGACTGACTGCCGGTGACATGTTGGAACAGTTCCCACCGCTCCCGATGGTGCAGTAATCTCAAATTCGGTTAAATACTTAGTATGGGGAATATTGGAGTCGTGGAGAGAGAATTGACCAGCCAAACTCCTTTAATCTCCACACGTGCGATTTCGCGATCGCCCCAGGGGTTTGATGTTGTCTCGAAACCATCGATCGCGCCTGCGTCAGATTCATGGAAACCACGCCCTATTTAATTTTCAGTTTAAAGTACTCCCGCTACGGCGTAGAAGCTCGTGCCGTTCGGGAAGTCTTTTTTCTGCCTCAGTTAAGTCCAGCCGTCGAAGCCCCAGAAGATATTGTCGGTGTTTTAAATCTGCGGGGAACCATCGTACCCGTCATGGATCTAAATTTGCGCTTCGGATATCGATGGCGAGAATATACCCTCAGCGATAGCGTCATCGTCCTCGAACGAGAAGGACTTTGCCTGGGAATCATTGTCGATCGTGCCTTTGAGGTGCAAACGATCTCGTTGGAGGCTATTTCTCCAGCACTGGACTACGGACGGGATGTCAGTGTCTCCCAACGTTACCCGGAGGCGACCTCGCGCCGTTTCGTTTCCGGTGTTGCCAGTGTGGACTCGGATATTATCACCTTGCTCGATTGCGATCGGCTCATGCGCGACTCCCAGGATGTGGAACCTGAGGTTCCCCAAAGCGCTCTTCCAGCGGATTCGTTGGGTTTATCAGCACGGGATGGATTCAAGGAAGAACCTCCGCCTTTCGCCCTTCAGGGGACGGCTCGGGAGCGGGAAATTTTTCGCTCCCGAGCGGAGGTTTTGAGACAGACGGTTCAAGAAGAGGAGACCGCAGACGCGATTCCCTTAGCGGTGGTGGGGTTGAATGGAGAGTATTTCGGTATGGATTTACGAACGGTTCGGGAATTTACCGAAATTCACCACGTCACCCCGGTTCCGTGCTGTCCCCCGCATATTATTGGGAATATAAATTTGCGCGGTGAAATCGTAACGTTGGTGGCCATTCGCGGCTTACTGAATTTACCGTTCTTGACGGGGACTTTGGCATCGAAGGCGATCGTGGTTCAAGTGGACGAGGTGGTAGCTGGGATTACAGTCGATGAAGTGTTTGATGTTACCCACGTCGACCCATCGGCGATCGCCCCGTTGCCGGCAACGGTATCTTCCTCCGATGAGGGTTTTTTGCGAGGAACGGCTCCCTACAAGGATAAGATCGTGACCGTTTTAGATGTTGCTAATATTCTGACGAGCGAGCAGTCGATCGTCGATGAGGAAGTTGGCTAAACGATCGAACGAATCGCTAAATCGAAAATTCAAGATCTCGAAAGAAGTGGTACACCTACATTTGAGGGAAAGCGATCGCGTCGCAATTTGCCCCTGGTTTCTGGGGATTGGGAAATGCTCCACCATGTCCGGGAACGATACAATCGGCGAGGGAGAAGACAAGCTGCCGACTGGCTTCTAATGCTGCTGCATCTTCTGCCAAGGGGTCTTCGGGTGGGAAAAGCTCTTCCGTCCACCAAACATGAGTGAAAACCACCGTACCTTTCTCGGTTTCTACCACCAATGAAGCATCTTCGCGGGTGTGGCCGGGGGTTCTCAGTACTCGGATACCCGGAGCGATCTCAACATTGTCACCGCGATCTTCCCACAGATCTCCCTTATAGTTCGCCCAGAAATCGACCACAGTGGCATTGGGAAATAGAGCCGCATTTAAGGTATGGTCTGGGTGATGGTGACTGATAAAGACGTGAGTGACTGCTTCGGGAGTTACAGCAGCCTGGGCTAACGCATCGAAAATCAATGCCCGATCTCTCACAAAACCCGGATCGACAAATACAATGGCATTGTCCCCCTCAACTAGTGCCATGGTGCTGGCAACCTGTCGAGCGCCGTCGTCCCGGACTCCAGGAACAAATTCGCGACCTTCGATCGGGGTGACATAACCTTCGAGAAGAATCCTGACCTGGTTGCGAATACTCGACTGGGCTTGACCTGGGGCGAGAAGAAACATCGAGAGAGTACTCAGCGCGGTCAATTTCGCAAAGCCGAGGGAAATCCAAACATTGTGATGTCGCATGAGGTAAAATCCATCAGGAATCTAACAATTGTGACATCCTCCCACATCCTACTGCGCTTGTCCGTGGAAAAATTGCACGCTCGAACGTAATTTTTCTACATTCGGTCAACTCAATCGCGTTGGGTGGGAGTTGGCTTTCAGGCGATCGCTTGTCGATCTTCTCGTGCGCTCTTTTCCACCTCACTCTTTCTCGGTTTCCGGTACAGATTGAATTTCTGCTGGAGAACTAGCCCAAAAAACGGCAGATCGTCGATTAAGTAGCGCTTCCACAGTCGTTTCGGTTCTTTCACAAGGCGGTACATCCATTCCAATCCGGCTTCGCTGACCCATTTTGGCGCTCTAGGTTTTTCGCCGGCTTCAAAATCGATTGTTGCTCCGACTGCTAGGAAGATACGTATGTTGGCGAGTTGGTGTTTGTAGCGAGCGATCCACTTTTCTTGTTTGGGGGCGCCCAATCCCACCGCTAGCACCGTTGCCCCCGATCGATTGATGCGATCGATAATATATTGGCATTCTTCTTCGTCATTTTCAAACCCAAAGGTCGGAGAATAAGAATCGATAACCATTTTCCGTCCGACTTTCTGGTTGATGTTTTCTTGAGCTTGTTGCGCTACACCAGAGGCTGCCCCGAGCAGAAAAATGGTGGTATCTTCATACTGGTTGAAGTGGTTGTAGAAGGCGGGCAAAAAATCCGAACCGGAAATCTTTTCCTTCAAAGGCTGTCCGAGAAACTTTGAGACGTAGAGTAAAATTTTGCTGTCGCAAATGCGATAGGTACAAGACTGATAAATGTTGTAAAACTCTGAATCTGTCTGTAATTTCATGAGATGATCGACGTTGGGTGTAAAAACCGTTCCGCCTTCTATCTCGAGTTTCTGAAGTAATTCTGCGGTAGAGAAGTTATCGATCGATAGATTCAGAATTTGTACGTTGTTCATTTGATTTAGAGTGCGAGCAATAGAGAAGAAATCAATTTTGGAGTCACTTGAAATCGAGTCGGGCTCGATACTCTTACTATCGATTATATTTCCCTAGGTGTGGGCGATCGAGATCTGATGCCAAGACGATCGGAATCTTTACTGTAGGGTTAAGCCCCTCATATAGTTTCATGCCATAAATCGAATTTCTAGAAGATCTCACGCAGAGAAAATTAAGAATTGCGATCGCCGATCCGTGTTCGGGTAACCGCCCCAGAAGATACAATGAACTTGACTGTTGGTTGAATTCCCCAACCTAAGACGAGGAGACGATTTGAGGGACGATCGAGTAGAATTTATCCTTGACCTGTCGATCGGGAGAATAAACCGTGAGTCCTTTTCGCATTGGCATTGCCGGCCCTGTTGGGTCGGGAAAGACCGCTCTCGTGGATTCCCTATGTAAAGCTCTACGCGATCGCTACGAAATTGCGGTCGTCACGAACGATATATATACCCAGGAGGATGCACAGTTTCTCGTCCGTTCTCAGGCTTTGGCCGCCGATCGTATCTTGGGAGTGGAGACGGGAGGCTGTCCCCATACTGCCATTCGCGAGGATGCTTCGATTAACTTGGTTGCGGTCGAACAGTTGGAGGAACGGTTCTCCCCCCTGGATTTGGTGTTTGTCGAAAGTGGAGGAGATAACCTTGCAGCCACCTTCAGCCCGGAGTTAGTGGATCTAACCATTTACGTCATTGATGTGGCGGCTGGAGATAAAATTCCCCGCAAAGGCGGTCCGGGCATTACCAAATCGGATTTGTTAGTTATTAACAAAATCGATCTCGCACCGTTAGTGGGGGCAGATTTGAGCGTCATGGAACGAGATGCAAAAAAAATGCGCGGTGAGAAACCCTTTGTGTTTACCAACCTAAAAACTCAGACGGGATTACCTGAAGCGATCGAATTTATTCGATCTCAACTGATATAGCGCTTCCCCTAACTCGGGACGATCGATATTGAATCGAACTCGATCTTAGTTCTTGTCTTCTACGGTTCCCGTTTGAAAAACGCGACCGATGACCTCTTCAATGGGGGGATCGGTCACCGTTAAATCAATGACTTCCAGCTCCGCTAAAATGCGAGAGATGGTGGTGGTTAAAGCCTCTCGTTTGACCAACCAGCGTACGGATTGACCTTGAAGACATTCAATTTCACCGTAAGGGGTTAATTCGCGTTCTGCTTTGGGGCAAGCGAGTTCGACTTTCACTTCTCGGTAGGGGGCGAAACGCTCCAATAAACCCTCTAAACGACCATCGTAGATGAGCCGACCGGCATAAATCAAAATGACTCGATCGCACAGGGCGGTAATATCAGCCATATAGTGGCTGGTGAGCAAAATTGTCGCTCCCGTGCGTTGGTTGTATTCTCGCAGAAACTCCCGTACGGCAACCTGGGCGTTCACATCCAAGCCGAGGGTGGGTTCGTCTAAAAATAAAACCTGGGGTTGATGCAAGAGTGCGGCGAGGAGTTCGGCTTTCATGCGTTCTCCCAAGGAGAGTTTGCGCACGGGTTGAGTGAGCTTTCCCTCTAGAGAGAGCAATTCGGAGAGTTCGGCGAGGCGACTGCGAAAGGTGCCATCGGACAAACCGTAGACAGCAGCGTTAATGCGGAGGGAATCTAAAGCGGGTAAGTCCCAAATTAGCTGTTGCTTTTGCCCCATCACTAGGGTGATTTTTTGCAGAAAGGGTTGGGTGCGATCGAAAGGTATGCAATCGGCAACGTGCACCTTTCCATCCGATGGATGGATTAAACCCGTTAGCATTTTCAGGGTTGTGGTTTTACCCGCACCGTTGGGCCCGAGAAAACCGACGACTTCCCCCGGTTCAATTTGAAATGAAACCCCTTGAACCGCACGAACCTGACGGTAGGTGCGGCGAAAAAAGTGACGCAACGTTCCCTTAAGTCCCGGTTCCTTGACAGCGACGGGATAAACTTTGCTCAGGTTTTGGACTTCGATAATCGACTGCAAACTTCTTCCTCGAGCGATAGGGGGTGGGGTGCAAGACCCCAGATTCCGCATTTTCTGATTCCTTTAGAGCCAATTGCCAATCAAGATAAAGGGAGACCAGAAAAAAGGATGATTGAAGTCCCGCTGAGCGATTAGAGAAAGCTGGGCCTGTCGCAGAGCTTCCGCACGACCGATTCCCGGATTTTGGCGCAACTGCTGGTATAGCTCTTGCATCAACTGGGCGGTAGACTCGTCGCGCACCGCCCACAGACTGGCTACGGTACTGCGCGCGCCCGATCGAACGGCCAGTCCTGCCAACCCCAAGGTGGCGCGATCGTCTCCTTCTGCCGTTTGACAGGCACTCAGAACGAGTAATTCGATCGGGTTGGTCGTTTGTCCTTCTCGAGTTTGTAGAACTTCCCCAAATTCTTTAACGTTGACGCGATCGCTCCAAGTTAACAGAAAAGTTTCCTCGGCAGAGGAACTGAATTGAGCGTGGGTTGCCAGGTGGACGATATCGAAGCTCGAATTTGAGATTTTATTTTGTAGGTTGGTTCGGGTAAAGGTTTCGTTGAGAAAGACTTCGGCGGCAAGTTCTTCTTTGAGTTTTGCGACTTCCCCTTGTACGGCCGGTAAGGCGACAAATCCTTGACGCGCTTCGGTGAGTCCCCCCGCGAAGGCACTCAGTTGGGTCTGTTCGAGCGATCGCGCCCCAAGCAGTTGCAGGCCTGGGGAAATGGCAACGCGGTATTTTTCGATCAGGTAGCGTTCGCCGTCGTAGAGAGCGCTCATGGGTAGGTTCCGCAAGAATCCTTCGGGAACGAAGACCAAAGTTTCGATATTCGCCGCTTCTAAGTCTGCTTCGGCCGGTCGAATCAGCCAGCTGTAAATCTGCTCGGATAGGACCAGACGTTCCTGGGTCGAGTAAGCCAAGTGCAGGGACTCAAAGAAGCTTTGGAGGGTTTCTTCAACTTCCGAACTCGGTAACGGCGTGGAATAGTGGCGCAGTGCCTGACCGGGTAGGGAGAGAACCACCTCAATTCGATCGGGCAGAACGATCGGATATACGACGGCGGCATGGGGGTCGATGTCGTCAATTTCAATGGCTTTGGTTCTCAAACAATCTTCCCGAAAGAAGTTGTCTAGCTCGGCTAGTTGCAGGGTTTCGATGGCAACGCGAGCGTCAGTCAAGTTGTCTTGGGAGGCGTTGGGTGCGAGCAACAAGTCTACAAGCTGACGGTAGACGGGTTCGACTCGATCTCGAAAGGAAAACTGCAAGTCGGTATCGATGGCAACTAAATCTCGGCGCAAGGTTTTGAGCAGTTTGACCGATTCGGTATAGCTGACGATCGCCGTTTCCCGATCTCCTTTGGCTTTGAGGACTCGCCCCAGTTGCCAGTGCCAGCGATAGGCTAAATCGGAAGAGCTGATTCCCTGGGCGATGGCTAGCGCTCGTTCGGTTACTTGTTGAGCCTCCGACCAGTTGTTTCTGATTTCATAAAGCCGTCCTAATGTTCCCAGGGCGTAGGATTCGGCTCGCCGATCGTTGAGGGTTTGAGCGATCTCGACGGCATCGGCTAGAACCTGTGCGACCTCCCGATCGTTGGCGACGATGGATTCGCTGGTATTAGCCACAATACCGATACGCATCAAGCTTCGAGCAAAATTGACTCGGGCGTTAACGCTCATCCGAGAGGGGGGTAAATCTGCGATTAGTTCGTCGATTTGCGGGAGGAGCGCGATCGCTGCATCCCACTGTTCCACGCTCACTAACAGGCTTAATAGGTTCAGCTGCAATTCAATTCGATCGAGAGGGGTCTGGCTTAACTCGATGGCTTCTTGGTAGTAAGTCAGTGCCGCTTGATAGTCATTGCGATCGCGAGCGGTATTTCCCAAACTAAATAGGGTCGCTCGCATCTGACCCGTTTGCTCGAGAGCTTGAGAAATCGCTAAACTTTGCTCTAGTTTCTCTTGGGCGCGTTCCAAGTCCCCGATCGCGCCGAGGGTCGTTCCCAAACTTCGCAATCCATCCGCTTTTAGCGGAGAATCGGGTTCCGAAGCAAGGGAGGCGTTCACCGTCTCTAAAAGTTCCTTCGCCCTTAGGTACTGTCCCAGAGTTTGCAGCGCCTGAGCGCGATCGATTTGGCTGCCGATCGCGCCAGCGGTATCTCCCACCCGTTGGTAAGTATCTTCAGCTTGCTGCCAACTATCGAGGGCGGATTCTACTTGTCCGGTGGCGAGATAAAGCGATCCTTGAAAGTTGAAAGATTGGGCCCGAACCGGGGCAACGGTTGCTTCGTCGTCGGGAAATGCCGAGAGAAGTTCTAAACTCTTGGAGATCGCGTCTCGCGCGTCTTCCCACTGGTTTAAATCTTGGTATACCAGGGATAAATAGTTTTGAGCGATGGCTAAGTTCAGTCGATCTCCCCGCTCTTGATAGGTTTGTACCGCTTGTTGCCAGAGCTGTGCGGCTTCCGAGAGTTGCCCGGCGAAGTAGGATGCCTTGCCGGCTTCGATCGGCGTGGAAATGCTCTGTGAAATCTGAGACTGGCGGGCTGTTGCCGGTAGTACTGTAGTGATCGCTAACAGCATCAGCAATCCTAAAATTATGCTGGAGCGGATTTTTTTCGCTCGCGATTTGAGTTTTCTCCTCACGCCTACTCCACCTAACATTGAATACTTCTATTGTACCAATATCAGGTCTTTCCAGGAGAAGTCGCCTCGTTCGATTTGGGTTGCCGCCGACATCCCAAAAGCCTAAAAATACAAACTCGCAATCGTTGTTTCTCCCGGAGTTTGGAGCTTGATGCATCCCGACTTTCGAGTCAGAATCCCGTTAGATTTCAACGAGGTTGACGTGACCTCAGAACGGCTTTCTCATCATTCGAGCTTATGCCTCTGCCGACAGCCGACCTGCAGGACAGACGCCCGAGACTTGTTCGCCGACATCATTTGCCCACACTTTGTAATCGACGAGCAATTGACGCATCAACCGCTGTTCGATGGTTCGCAAAACGCTCATCAGCAGGGCATTTCCGGCACCTTCGAGAATTGATTTCGGAGTGAGCCACAAGGCGGGAGGCAGCTCGACTCGCACCTCTAGATTGGCTCGACCTCGCAGGTAAGTCATGTCCGATCCCTGGTGAGGAACTAACGTGCCCGCCAAATTGAATGTAAAACGCTTTTTGAGGTTATCGATGCCCCGTAGTTCGCACTGAGAAGAGTGTAGGTGGACGGCTCCGCTTGCTTCGGTCCAAATTTTCAAGTCCACTGTCGGCTGAATCTTCAGCATCATAAAATTGAGCGGTCGAACGTGAATGCGGAAGCGATCGCCACCGAGTCGTTCCAGACGAGTGGGATCGACCAGGGCGTTGACTAAGCGCTGAGGTTGACGCAGATAATGCTGAATGGGAACCGGTTGTTCCGGTACGGCGATTTCAGCTGGCAAAGACGCAAAAAAGCGGGTGTACATGGGAAAATATTGATATGGCAACAGCTTGAAACGCTTGTTACATTGAATTTTACAATTCTTTATATTTCTTTGCAAGAAATATAAGTTTGAATATCAAAGTAACATAAACGCAAAAAATCAGAAAGTCAAGATTTTTTGATTATTTTGAGAAAATTCGATCGTAATCAGTCATAAATATAAACTTATATCGATTGATGGGACATCCCAAGCAATGACCATTTCAATTGCTCATTTAGGGCCTGCGGGTACGTATTCAGAAGCGGCGACACTCGCTTATGTCGATGGGTTAAAACAGCGCCTCGATCGTTCGTATGTCTTGAAACCCTATTCGAGCATTGCCCGAACCCTACAAGCTGTGGTTCGAGGCGAAGCGCAATTGGGAGTCGTTCCCGTCGAAAACTCTCTCGGTGGAAGCGTCGCTGTGGCTCTCGATACCCTGTGGCAGCTGGATGCCCTAACCATTCAACAGGCTCTGGTTTTACCCATTTCCCACGCTCTGCTCGCGCGGGCGGATGCTCTTTCCCATCTCAACGTCGTGTATTCCCATCCCCAGGCTTTGGCCCAGTGCCAGCTTTGGTTGGAGCGTTATCTACCCACCGCACAACTACTCTCGACCCAATCCACAACTGAAGCGCTAGAAAAAATTCACACCGATCGAACCATCGGCGCGATCGCTTCGAGTCGAGCCGGCCAGTTGTACGATGTGCCGGTTCTCGCCCATCCGATCAACGATCGCCTCGACAACTGCACTCGGTTTTGGGTGGTATCGCAATCGGGATTCAATTTGGGCGTCGAAAGTCCAGCCACCGAACTGCATTACGTCTCTTTAGCATTCAGTCTGCCCAAAAATCTTCCCGGCGCGCTAGTTCATCCCCTACAGGTACTCGCCGCTCGCGGCATCAATATGAGCCGGATCGAATCTCGTCCCGCCAAGCGATCGCTCGGCGAATATTTATTTTTCATCGACTTTGAGGCCCCCGGCGCTCGAGTCTTTTGGGAAGATGCCCTCAAGGAACTCGAAACCCACACAGAGATTTTTAAAGTCTGGGGCCATTACAGCGTTTGGCACCTTTGCGATTGAGGTTCTCCGAATTTGGGTACAACCAGAGAAACCCAAAAATCGAGCGAGCGGTTTTTTCACTAAATCAGCAACTCCTCGAACTTCTGAATTTCCCATAGAGACTGATACAATCCCTTTTCCCCAATTAACTCGGCATGGGTTCCCGTTTGAACGATTTTGCCCCGTTCCATCACGAAAATGCGATCGGCTGTGGCAGCTGCCGACATTTGGTGAGAGATAAAAATCACGGTTTTGCGTTGGGTTTGGGTCGAGAGATTTTTAAGAATGTCCGTCGCCGTTTGATTGTCCACGCTCGATAGAGCATCATCCAAAATCAGGATGGGTGCATCGATGAGCAACGCCCTTGCCAAAGAAGTTCGCTGTCGCTGTCCCCCGGAAAGAGTAATCCCCCGTTCGCCAACAATAGTTTCGTACTGTTGGGGGAAGTTGAAGATTTCAGCATGAATTTGGGCTTGTTCGGCAACGGGTTCGATCTCCTTCAAAGAGGTTAGGGGGACACCGTAGCGAATATTGTTTTGAATGGTCGTGCTAAAGAGAAAGCTATCCTGGGGAACAAATGCGATCGCCCGCCGCAAATCTTCGATCCGAATTTGGGTGATATCGATTCCATCGAGAAAGAGCTGACCGGGGGCAATATCTAACAAGCGGGGGAAGGCTTGTACCAGAGTCGATTTGCCCGAACCGATCGCACCGACGATCGCCACGGTTTCTCCGGGAAAAATCTCGAAGCTGAGATCGTTTAATGCCGCATCTTCGCTTTCTCCATAGCGATAAGTGAGGTGACGGGCTTCAATTTTGCCTCGAACGTCATCGACTGGCATCGATTCAGATGTCGCTGTATCGCGAATTTTGGGCTTGACGGTGAAAATCGCCTCAATGCGATCGATGCTCACTTCCCCCCGTTGGTAAATGGTGAGGGTGAATCCGAGCAATGCCGTAGGAAAGACCAGACGTTCGACATATAAAATTAGAGCGACAAAATCGCCGATATCGATGCGACCGTTGGCGATCGCGCCGGAACCAAACGCGAGCAAAATGAGTAAGCTACCGCTGGCTAACCCTTGGAGGAGGGGAAATAAAATGGTGCGGGTACGAGCCAAATCGAGATTGGCCTTGAGGACATCTCGATTCAAGTGGCTAAAGGCACGGCGTTCGTTCTCTTCCTGGCTGTAAATTTTGATGAGCGCCATACCGCTCATATCTTCCTGAATCGTCCCGCTCATATCCGAGAGCTTTTCCTGGAGCGTTAATTGTTCGGTGCGGAGGCGATCGCTTGCCAGCCAAACCACAACGAACATCACCGGATAAATGAGCAAAGAGAGCAGGGTTAGCCGCAGATCGATCGCCAGCATCACCGGGAGGGTGAGGATGTAGGCAAAAAGAGTATTCACCAAACTGAGCACCGCAAACCCGACCAACCGCCGAATATTGTCTACATCGCTCGTCGATCGATTGATGGTGTCACCAATGCGATTTTCGGCAAAATAAGACATTTCTAAGGTCAGTAAATGCTCGAAAATCCTCTGTTTGAGATCGAACTCCACCTGACGACCGACCCCAAAAATCCACATCCGCGAGGCAACTCGAATCACCCACATGATGGTTGCGAGTATGAGGATGAAGAAAACGTAACGCAAAATTAGCTCGAAACTGAAGCTGGTTTGCAGTTCGTCGATGCTGTTACGAATGAGGAGGGGAATATAAACCCCCAAAGCATTAACGAGAAACAGTGCCCCCGTTCCCAAAGCTGTGGGTTTCCAGTGCGGGCGGAGGTAGTGAAGTAGTTTTTGCAGCCGAGAAGAATCCATAGTAAGGAATCTTAACATTTTTGCGCGATCGTCCGCATTCTGGAGGGAGAGTGATGGAAGAAACTTCTCGATACGAGAAAGATACAGGACTTACCCATCGGGACTAAATGGTTTGAGGGCTTGCTTTGCTGTCTGCCATTAGCTCCTACATCTAGTGGTTAAAAGCTGAAATTGCGTCAGTCCTAAAATATCAAGACCAATATCACTATAAATCTTGTGGTTTATACGGATGCAATATTTGTTATTTTTGAATAACTACGACGTATTACTACGTTTTTCTTGTTAAATAAAATATTTCAATCGATATCCATTTTCAATCAATCCTTACTAAAAAATATAGGATTTGCATGACTGTTTTTTGGGAATTATAATGTAAATATAAATCGTCAATAAAAATTAAAACACGCTCGAGCTCTCTGCTAAAAACATAAAAAAGAAAAGTTCAGCGCGAATTGACGTTTCGATTTTTAGAAATACTCGGTCATCTCCCTAAAGTTTCGAGTTTAAGAAATATAGACTTCAACTCCTGCTTTATCTCCAGTCAAAAATAGCTCCATAGCATCAATTTTTTTAATTGGGCAATATTTTAGCGACGATAACCCTCTAATCCCAATTGCAAAATGTCATTAAATCCCTTGGCGACTCATCCCTCAATCGTCTCATTTTGCCTGCCTCTACTTCTCATCGCGATCGCCCCAGCGTCCCTGGCTCAATCCATCACCCCAGCCAATGACGGTACGGGAACGAGCATCACTCCAGAAGGCGATCGCATCGATATCGGAGGCGGGCAACTCTCAGAAGATGGCGCGAATCTCTTCCATAGTTTCGAGGAATTTGGTTTGAGTGAAGGGCAAATTGCAAACTTTCT
>NZ_JADEXN010000346.1 GCF_015207075.1 Zarconia navalis LEGE 11467 | reverse complement strand
ACACCGATCTGGGCCATTTCGTCACGCCGTTAATCGGCCCGGTTTCTAAAAGATTTTGACCCAGCAGGGCATTCAATACCGCTGATTTTCCCCGACTCACCAAGCCAAATGCCGCAATCCGAATCACCCCGCCATCGAGTTTTTTTAGGTTGGCTTTGAGGATGTCTCGCTGGGTTTGCAACGCTGCCCGTGCGGAATTGTTGCGGGTTGTCGGACGGTAACTTTGGCTTTGGGAGAGTCGGGCAATGGCAATTCGGATGCTGTTTCGGGCGCGATCGAAGTGAGAATCGTTCACTGGGGGTTCAGCGTGAGTGGTCGTTGACTTTAATATAATATTGTTTTGCAGGATATCGATCGGGCTTTTTGGATCGGAAATCGCTACATCTGGCTTAAGTAATAAGTAATAAATAATATAGCGGTTATCAATCTGTTGAAGTACAGAGTTTCTGGTTTTCGGGAATGGGGAATGGGGAATAGAATTTGGGTGTACCTCACAAGACTGAGAATTGCTATAAGTAATAATCAAAAAGTGATAATTAGAATAAAAACAGATTTTTATTCTAGTAGAAATTACTTTGAAGTTAGTTTGTTTTAAAATTTGATAAATAGATCGATCGAACTTTAGAGACCGATCAAATAAAAAAAGTAGCGATTGGAGATAATAAATTGAGTTCGATCGCAAATCTTTTTCTAGAGCTAGGGTCTGTCATCAGTTAGCCGTACAATCTAGGCTAGACATCAGTTCTGGCGTTGCGATCGCTTTTTTGACGATCGCCATCAAATCCTTGTTCTGAAAAGCTTCTAGATTTAACTGATGACACGCCCTAGTTTGTGAGATCCGGATTACAACCCTTCTCGAACGCGATCGTCAAACAAGTCTATATCCTAGATTTTATCTTCATTACTGGATTTTTTTATCTGAAATTGGGAGCGAGTCAAAAGAGCGGATTTATCTCTCTCAGATCTAAACTTCATCAAAAAAAACAGCGATCGAGAAACATTTCTAGCGGATTTTAGCGTCAGACAAGTGAAGAGACAAATAATACTCAGACAGATTCCTAACAAAATCCAGGAGCGAGATTATAGTGAAACCCACTCAGCTAGCAATTGCCACTTTGACGTTACTCTCCCCATTATTCTTGGGTGCGGGCAGCGTTTTCGCCCAAACCGAAATTGAAAGTACCGAATCGATCGAATCTTCCGAAGTTTGGATCGTTAGCGATGCGATCGAACTCAATCGAGCCAAAAATTACGCCCGTCAAGCCGCCGCACGGTTCAATGGTGGTTTAGAGAACTACCGCGCCGAACCGGCGATGCACGGCCCTTCTTCCGAAGCCCCATTTATCATCAACGAAGACGGAAGCTGGACGTTTACCTTCCTCGGGGGTCGTCCGGGTTCTGATGTGTTCTCCGTCGAAACAGCCGTTACGGTTTCTCCCGACGGTGAATTCATCAACATCGATTACAACCAACCCCTCTAGGGGAGAATTCGGAAGCGCGGAATTCGAAGTTTGGAAGCGTGTAAAGGAGATGGGGGGATGGGGAAAATAACGACTAAATTGCTAACGTAACCCCATCTGCACCCGCCAGAGACTCGTATAAATCCCACCTTCATCGAGTAATTCTTCGTGGGTTCCCGACTCGACGAGTTTGCCGCCTTCCATGACGTAAATGCGATCGGCATTGCGAACGGTGGAGAGACGATGGGCGATCGCGATGGTGGTGCGGTTTTGGGTAATGCGTTCGAGCGATCGTTGGATGGCGGCTTCGGTTTCGTTATCCACCGCAGACGTTGCCTCGTCCAAAATCAAGATAGGCGGTTTTTTCAACACCGCCCGCGCGATCGCCAGTCGTTGCCGCTGTCCCCCGGAAAGCTTCTGCCCCCTTTCGCCGACGATGGTATCGTAGCCTTGGGGCAGTTGCATGATGAAGTCGTGAGCTTCGGCGACGGTGGCGGCGGAAACAATTTGGGGCAAGGTGGCATCGAAACTGCCATAGCGAATATTTTCCGCCACCGTCCCGTGAAACAAAAATACATCCTGACTCACCAAACCGATCGCCCGTCGCAAGTCCTGAAATCGCAAATCTTGCAACTCCACGCCATCGAGGGTAATCTTGCCCGATCGCACTTCGTACAGCCGCAGCAATAGTTTGACGATCGTGCTTTTCCCCGAACCGGTAGAACCGACAATGGCGATGGTTTTTCCGGCGGGGATATGTAGCGAGAGGTTAGAAATGACGGGTTGGCGATCGTGATAGGCAAAGGTGACATCTTCGATATTTATCTTCCCTTTCACCAACACCAAGGGTAACGGCTTATCACCAGGATGAATGGCGATGGGAGCATCCAGCAGCCTCAGCACTCGTCGAGTTGAGGCGATCGCCCTTTGGTATTCGTCGAGGGTTTCTCCCAGTCGCGTTAGGGGCCACAGCAAGCGCTGGCAGAGGAATACCAACACGCTATAGGTGCCCACCGCCATGTTGCCGTTGACTGCCTCCAAGCCGCCAAATACCAGTGTGGCGGTGAAGCCGATTAAGATGATGATGCGAATTAAGGGGACGAATGCCGCACTCAACGCGATCGCCCGTTGGTTGCTTTTGCGATAGGCATTACTTTCGGCTTCGATGCGTCGGACTTCGTATTTCTCGGCAGTAAAGCTTTTAATGGTGGTGATGCCCGAGAGGTTGTTGGAGAGTTGGCCGTTGAGCAAGCTTACCTTTTCCCGTACGTCGGCGTAGCGGGGGGCGAGACGACGTTGAAAGGCGATCGAGCCCCAGAGGATAAAGGGCATGGGCAACATTGCCATCCACGCCACGCTAGGGGCGAGAAAGAAGAAAGTTCCCCCCACGACGAGAATGGTGGTGGTCACTTGAATCACTTCATTGGCACCCCTATCGAGAAACCGTTCCAACTGATTGATATCATCGCTCAAAATTGACATCAAACCGCCGGTACTGCGGTCTTCAAAATAGGCGAGTTCGAGTTCTTGTAAATGGCGGTAGGCATCGAGGCGCAAGTCGTGTTGGATGGTTTGGGCGAGGTTGCGCCAGAGTCGTTTGTAAGCGTATTCAAAGATCGATTCTAGTCCCCAAACCATGAAGCTCAAAAAAGCCAGCACCAGGAGTTGTCCGAAGACATCGCGCACTCCGAGTTTGGCTATTAGGGAATCTTGCTGTTTGACGACGACATCCACGGCGGCACCGATTAAGGCTGGAGGGGCGAGATCGAAGATTTTATTGAGAATCGAACAAGCGGTTGCCTGCCAAATTTGCGATCGGTACTGATGCGTGTAAGCAAACAGGCGTTTGAATGGATGGACGGATTGATGCTGGCTCATGCACAATTCTCGGTGAGATGCCTAAGCTGAATATTGTAATACAAAATAATACAAGTCGGTCTTGTTGAATATTTTTTAGGGTTTGGTGCTGGTTAGCTCTCCAGACAAGCACGATCGTATTTGGATTGCAAGGGAGGCGTTTCCATCTCCGATCTCTGACGCAGATAGGTTTTTTCCGGTGGAAAAATCTTGGGTGATGAAATGTAATAATAGCAACTAACGGTTGAGAGTCAGGTTAGGGTGCAAACGTTAACAAATTTGTTGTACCTAAGAACGATTTCATGAAACTTGCGCGCCAAGATAGCGATCGACACCGGGCACGAGGAGAAGTTTCCCTGCAAGCCTTCTTCAATCTGTCACTAGATTTGCTATGCGTTCGGAGTGCAGATGGATATTTCTTAGAACTCAACGCTGTTTGGACGAAAACTTTGGGCTGGACGTTGGAGGAATTGCGATCGCGCCCTTGGCTCGAATTCGTGCATCTGGGTGATGTGGATATGACGCAGGAAATGGAGGACATTTATCTGGCTACGAGGATGGCATCAGTCATGGCATTGCCAAAGATGTAACCGAAAGTAGTTGGCGTGGTAGTGAAGGATATCGAAGGAAAATCCAGGAAGCCGTGAAGCTACGCGATCGCGCCCTAGATGCCAGCAGCGTCGGGATTGTCATTGCCGATGCCAGATTGCCGGATATGCCACTGATTTATATCAATCCAGCATTTGAGAAAATTACCGGGTATTCTCCGACAGAAGTATTAGGTTATAACTGCCGATTTTTGCAGGGAAAAAAAACGAAGCAAGTAGATGTCGATCGACTGCGAAAGGCTATTTCATTGGGAGAAGATTGCACGGTCACCTTAATGAATTATCGCAAAGATGGAACTCCATTTTGGAACGAACTGACGATTTCTCCAATTTACGACGAGCGCGATCGTCTGACCCATTTTATTGGCGTGCAATCGGATGTGAGCGCTCGCATTCGTGCCGAAGCGGCTCTACGTTTGGAAAAAAATAAGTCGGAAGGGTTACTGCTGAATATTTTACCTAAAAGTATCGTTACCAAACTCAAACAAGACCCCAGTGCCATTGCCGAACATTTTGAAAGCGTTACAATTCTTTTTGCCGATATTGTTGGGTTTACGCCTCTTTCCACCCGACTGACACCCTTTGAACTTGTAAAATTACTCAATCAAATTTTTTCTAAGTTCGATCGATTGGTCGAAAAATATGAAGTGGAGAAAATTAAAACCATTGGCGATGCCTATATGGTTGCCGGAGGATTGCCGATTCCCACACAAAATCATGCCGAAGCGATTGCGAATATGGCTTTAGAAATGCAAGAGGCAATTTCCGAGTTTCAAAAAGAAATTGGCGAACGGTTTCAAATTCGTATCGGGATGAACACGGGGTCGGTGGTGGCGGGGGTGATTGGCATTAAAAAGTTTATCTACGATTTATGGGGCGATGCGGTGAATGTTGCTTCCCGAATGGAGTCGTCGGGAGTTCCCGGAAAAATTCAAGTGAGCGATCGAACCTATGAGATTTTAAAAGATAAGTATCGCTTCGAAAGTCGCGGAGAAATTGAGGTGAAAGGGAAAGGGAAAATGACGACTTATTGGTTAGTCGATCGAGTACAGTAGGGGCAATTCCCCCGTGGTTGCCCCGATCGAACATCGTATGGCGGCTGTGCGTAAGTCCTGTAGAACCGGACTTACGCACAGCCCACCCTGCCTGACTCCCCACTCTTGCGAATGCCGCGCCTCCGCGCCTCCGAATTCTATCCCTTCAGCGTTTTGGCAAAAAGTTCGCTTAACCGCTGCAATGCCGGAGAAACATCTTCCGGGGGAATGCGAACGTCGAGGATGCTAAACGTCTTGCTACTACGGGCGAGTTGCAAGGCTTGGCGCAGTTGCCGTCCCGTTTCGATAACAAAGCCACGTCCGCCGAGAACGGTTGCGAACTGGGCGTAGTCCATCTGAGGAATGAAGACGAAATCTGCATTTTCATGGGCCATGGATCGCAAGGAGGTAAAGGAACCGTTATTGACGACGATGACAATCGGGTTGAGGCCCAATTTACCAGCCGTCAGTAACTCCATCCCCGTCATTTGAAATGCCCCATCTCCCACCAGGGCGACCGTTCTGCGGAAAGGATCTGCCAGTTGCGCCCCGATCGCGCCGGGAACTCCAAACCCCATGCTGGCATAGAATGCCGGGGATAAAAACGACGTACCTTCGCGCATCCGGATGTCGTCGCCTGCAAACAAGGCATCTCCCACATCCGTTACCAGTAGGGTGTTACCGTCGATGAATCGATTCAGTTCGTATAGCAGTCCGCTGGCCGTCATCTTGCCGTGGGAGGCGACCGCGCGGGGTCGCATGGGCATGATGTCAGCGGGATCGGCATGGGGTAAATCCGGACTGATACCCAGGGCCGTGATGAAGTTTTCAAACCGAACGTTGGGATACTCGTGATGCTTAATAGCAATGCGTTCGGAGGTGGCGTAGATGGTTCGGGCGGGATCGAGGTGGGCGGTGAACATTCCCAGATTGATATCTGTCATGAACGCCCCCAACATCAGCAGACAGTCGGATTCTTCCACCAGAT
>NZ_JADEXN010000345.1 GCF_015207075.1 Zarconia navalis LEGE 11467 | reverse complement strand
ATCGTGCCCAGCTCTAAGTCTACGATCTTTTGATTCACGAATGCTACGACTGTTTTGGGATTGAGTTCTTGTGAAGATTCAAAAACAAGATACAAGCAGCCATTTTTGACTTTGGCAAGGGTCGTAATGCCGCGATTTTTTAAAGCGAGATCGAGCATGGAAATCCAGGCTTTGAGAACCATGGGTTCGGAGATCGGATTTGCCACTTCCTCATCTTTAGGAGAGTCTTCGAATCGATCTTCGATGTCGGTCGTCCGGATCGTATCCGTCTCAACAGCCGTTGACAAAAAATCCATTTCTTGCTTTGCTAATATCTCTTTGACGATCGAAAAATGAGATTGGAGTTTATCCGTTAGCATTTGTAGGGCTTGATATTTCAGTAACAAACCTTCGGGTGCGGGTTCTTCCATCAACCGATCTTCCAATCGGCTTTCAACCTCTGCTAGAGTATTTTGAAATGCCAGAGTCGAATCTTTAAATTGTTGATTGACTAAATTTTCGATTTCTTCTTGCAAATTCAGTTTTCGGAACAGAGAGTCAGCAACGCGATCGGCAATTTTGAAAATCTCTAAATCGTGAGAGAGATCGGGTCTCGATACCGGAAAACCAGACGTTTTAAAGTTGCCCTTCAGCTCAAAATCCACACGATTCTCGGAGATGTCTAGAGGGCGATCGATTTCAGATAGATCTTCGCTATCATCACAGCTTAACTGAGAATCGGGTAAGTCATAGTTGGAATTCGCATAAGAAATAGTTTGGCTCGTATCCTCCACATTTTCAAATTCAACAGGAGAATCGAAATGAGTGGAAGTTTCCCGATCGAGAACAATTGCCCCAGCCTCAATATTATTTAATTTCCATTCAATTTCAGTTGCTTCGGTATCGAAGAGTTGAGTCTCGTCCTCATCTTCACTAAAGCTTGAATTATCTAACTCGATATTGGATTCGGGAATATCGTTGTATAAACGACGCATATACTTAACAACAACTCGAGCCGTTTCCAATGTTTTTTCATCATCGACATTCTTCCGATCGAGCGATTTTGCCATTTCGTAGAGCTTTTCCTCGAGTTCTAAAAAAGTGGAGAAATTGGCATATAACTTCTTCAAAAGTGCGTAAAATTCTTTTGATTTCAAAGCCAACCAATCTCGGGTGCTAAAATCAAAAATGCGATAAACAACTGAAAAAACTAAAATTTTGGCTCGAAGCGGGTTCGTTTGTTGTAGGATTTTCGTGCGAACTTCAAATAAATCTCGCGCGTCTGGCAGGCGTTCTGGGTCAGTTGAGGTCATCATGAACAGTCAAGATTGAAGGCGTTAGTAGCGCGGCGCGCGGGGAATGGAAAATCGGACACGAAGCACGAACGAGTTTGCCACCAAAGCGATTTTAACAAGTCTTCGTTACTTGGAGCGCGCGAGCGTACGATCGTTGTAAGTTAGAAAATCGGTGTAGGTCAGTTGGGGAAGTAGGGGCTGACAGGGAATGGTTTGTTACAATCGAGCGATTGAGATCGTGACGGAAATGAGAATTCAAGGGTTTTACTCCTCCGGCTTCCCTTGCCTCCTCTGCCCCCCTGCCCCATTTCACGCTGAATCTAAAAAACAGACACTTAATCCTTGCCCCCCCTTCGTGCGCTTCGTGAATTCCGAAGTTCCCCTCCTCGTTGTACTCTTGAACTTAGGTGTTGCGGCGCGAGCTTGAAGGCGATCGATTGCACCGTGCAAAATGATTCTCCTCAAAGTCAAATCTCCCTCCCGCACCTGTTAGCGATATCGCTTCTAGGTAAGGCCCGATGACCCACTCAGTACCCACGTTTTCAACCCAATGGCAACCCAAAGGGCGATCGAGTTCGAGCGAACCCATTCTGGCTGCTATTGATATTGGCACGAACTCGGTTCACATGGTCGTTGTCAAAATTCAACCGACTTTGCCCGCATTTACGATCGTCGCTCGCGAAAAGGAGACGGTACGCCTGGGCGATCGCGATCCGAAAACGGGTCACCTCAAACCCGAGGTGATGGCCGCATCGATCGCGGCTTTGGGTCGATTTCAAGAAATTGCCCTTCTCAGTAACGCTGCCGAAATCGTTGCTGTCGCCACCAGTGCCACCCGAGAAGCCCCTAACGGTCGAGACTTTCTCCAACAAATCCAAGACAAATTGGGTTTGGAGGTGAGTTTAATTTCCGGCCAGGAAGAGGCACGCCGCATCTACCTGGGAATTTTATCGGGGATGGAATTTAATAACCAACCCCACATCGCTATCGATATCGGCGGTGGTTCCACGGAGTTAATTTTGGGGGATAGCTACGAACCTCGCAGCCTCAGCAGTACCAAAGTCGGGGCCGTGCGCCTGACTTCCAAGTTTGTCAGCACCGATCCTATTAGCAGCAAAGACTTTCAATACCTGCGCGCCTACATTCGAGGAAAGTTAGAGCGTCCGGTTGAAGATTTACAAGCTTACCTGCATCCGGGAGAAGAACCCCGTTTGGTGGGAACTTCCGGCACGATCCAATGTTTGGCAAAAATTCACGCCGCGCAAACCACCGGCACGATTCCTAATTCCCTACAAGGATATGAATTGTCCCGCGACAACCTGCACGAAATCCTCAAAAAGCTGCGCAAGCTCACCTACGAAGAGCGCATCCAAGTGCCGGGAGTCTCCGAACGCCGAGGGGAAATTCTTGTCGCTGGGGCGCTAATTCTCCAAGAGGCGATGGAACTGTTGGATATTGAGTCGATTTCCATCTGCGAGCGATCGCTGCGGGAAGGTCTAATTGTCGACTGGATGCCCGATCGCGGATTGGTAGAAGAGCGGCTTTTTTACCAATCCTCGGTTCGCCGCCTGAGCACCCTCCAAATTGCCCAAAAATATCAGGTCAATCTCCAATACGCCCAGCGCGTTGCTCAGTTTGCCCTGACGTTGTTCGATCGCACTCAAGGTCAACTCCACCACTGGCAAGACTCGGAACGA
Organism: Zarconia navalis LEGE 11467; assembly: GCF_015207075.1. Lineage (GTDB taxonomy): Bacteria > Cyanobacteriota > Cyanobacteriia > Cyanobacteriales > Geitlerinemataceae > Zarconia > Zarconia navalis. The sequence continues at coordinate 2,977 of NZ_JADEXN010000345.1, read as the reverse complement.
CAGTTGCTGTGGACAGCGGCCTTGCTACACAATTGCGGGCTGTTCGTCAGTCATTCCGCCCACCACAAACATTCTTACTACCTCATTCACAATAGCGAACTCCTCGGCTACACGGAAACCGAAGTCGAGTCGATCGCCAATCTCGCTCGCTACCATCGCAAAAGTCTGCCCAAGAAAAAGCACGAACCTTACAACAATTTGCCCAAACTTCAGCAGCAAATCGTCGAAGAACTCAGTGCGCTCTTGCGGTTGGCAGTAGCGCTCGATCGCCGCCAAATTGGAGCGATCGAACAACTTCAATGTCAATATATCCCCCATCTCAAAGAACTTCACCTGACTCTATTTCCCTCAATTCCCGACGATCCTTGCGAGCTTGAGCTGTGGAGTTTAGATTACAAAAAAGAAGCGTTTGAAACTCAGTTCGGAGCGACTGTCGTTGCCAAGGTCAGTCGCTAAGCAACCAGCTCGCCGCGTCTGCTTGATATTGCTCGCTTTCACCCATGCCTAAAGAGTTTGCGTCGTGCTATGCCGCTCTAGGAATGGGGCGATCGCGGCATTAAACGCTTCCGGTTCTCCTAAAGGGGCCCAGTGATTACCCGGAACTCTTCGAATCTCGAGATGGGAGAGATGCTTTTGATAGGGCTTCAGTTGCCAGTTGTAGCGGTTTACCCCAGACTCGGGCTGGACGAAGAGAGTGGGTACGCTTACCGATCGGGTGAGTCCCGGCACTCGCAGCACCGCATCGAAGATTCGATCGCGGGCGGCGATCGTAAATTTGCTTCCCCATCGACCGTCGGGCTTTTGTTCGATGCTCTGGCGAAATACAGCTTCTTGGAGCGGTGTCCAGTCTCGGTATTGTTTCATTTGACGGGCTTTGGCAATGGCTGCGGCCTCGCTCTCGAAGGGTCCCATACCTTGGAGAAAGGGCAAAAGCCGATAGAACAGCGGAAAACTCAGTCGCAAAATACCCGGCATCCCATAGACGAAAATCGGATCGACCAATACCATGGCGCGCAGCTTTTGCGGGTTTTGGGTCGCCCAGATGGTTGCGACTTTGCCGCTCCAGGAATGGCCGATGACACGAGCTTGCGGCCAACCCAGGACGTCCATGAGGGCTTCTAAGTCGGCGATGACCCGATCGAATCCGTAGCCGCACTCGGGTTTGCTGCTGTCGCCATGACCCCGCATATCCACCGCCACGATATGGTAGCGATCGCTCAACGCATCTGCCAATGCCGACCACACCAGAGCATTATCGGCTAACCCGTGGAGCAATAACAGGGGAATCGTCCCTCGATCCCATTCGAGATAAGATAAGTCAATATCTCCGACCCGTACCGTTTTACGCATACCCGGCATTGTTTCTTCCCCCCTCATTCGCTTTGTTAGAACCTGCCACTTTCATATAAGAATTAGGGAACGGGAAACAGGAGTAATCATCGATCGTTTCGGTGTGAAAATTTTATGTTTGATTTCTACGAAACGTCTAATTGTTCATTCTCCTCATCTCCCTCCCTCCCAGTCTCCTGCGTAAAAGAGAGAAATCGTGAAAAATCATGGGTTTGATGGGGGAGAGTTATAGCACTTCGTTATCAGTTTATTTACACAATCGATGAAACCGGCTTTTTCCATTCCCCATCCCCCATTGGTGACAAGTTGAGCGATTTTATGAACGGTCAAGTGTACTTCTTCGACTTCTCTCAAACCTATGAGCCATCGCGATTCCACTCTTGTACGCAGGGGCACAACGACCGGCGAGCGCGACCGGGGGAGGCGTTTCGTCCCCCGACGGGAGGGCGAAGCCGAAGGCGGAGGGTTGGGGGGAGACCCCCGCGCGTGCCGGGTTCTGGGTCGATTACTCGATGGTTGACAAAGCGAATGCAACCAAAACTAGTCACCAATGCCCATTCCCCGTTCCCGAACCCGCAAACCTTGTGACGAAAAGGGCGCGAACTGCGATAACCAGCTTGATACCTGACACAACTGCTGAAGTGACTTACGAACCCGAGGATTGCTGGATTCGACGCAATTCGTTCTCGACCTCGGCTTTAAGTTGAGCATCTTGAGTCAATCTTTGGGTCACTTCGTTGAAAATGGGAACGCTCAACCGTTGTTCTCGGACGATATCTTGCGCTTGGAGACAATAATCCACAGCGATTTGTTTGACTTGGCCGCGCAACCCGGCAACCGTCTCGGGATTATCGCAAATCACTTGAGGTGGGGGGTTGTCGTCGTTGGCTTCGTCAATTTGCTGGTATGCCGTTCGGCGCAATCGATCGATTTCCCAAACCGATCGGGCATAAGCAGCAATCGTTTGCTCTTTATCGAGAACGGGTTCTTCGCCGACTTCGGTTTCCCCTGGCGCATTTCCGGCCGCACAACTCGCTAAGAGGGTGGAACCTAGAGCGATCGCGACGATCGTTTTCGTCCAAACGTGACGGGAGTATTGACCCATAGCCGTATTTTTCTCAGGTTTAGTTAGACTTGTTCAAATGCCGCACAGCTCCCCATTGACGGGAGCTGACGTATTTTATAGTATCAGTCGGGGCAAAAGACCGATCGCCCCGACACCCTCGCGTTCTTAAACCCCCAATGTCAATTTCCATCCTTTGAGAGTTCCCGTATCTCGGGGCACGCGATCGATGACCCGCAGTTGCCAATCCCCTCGAGCCGAGAGACCCAGCAAGGTTTTCAGGATTGGAGAACTTCCCACGGAGTAACGGGCGCGCAGGGAGGTTTGACATCCTAAGCTGCGACCTTGCAACAACACCGCCCGATTACCCGGCGCGATCAGGTAAATTTCCACATCCCCTAAAAACTCGTGTTCGAGATACACTTCCACTTGAACGTCCAAAACCGATCTCGAATCTCCTACGCGAATGCGGCTGGTTGCGCCGCGCGCATCGTTATCGGGAACGGGATACGCGCGATCGTTGCGCCCTTCAATACGTTGACTCACTGGGGCGGCGGTTGAATA
>NZ_JADEXN010000344.1 GCF_015207075.1 Zarconia navalis LEGE 11467 | reverse complement strand
ATCCAATACCCTATGTCCTACGAAAAAGAGAAACAAGTCGCGATCGATGCGGCGATCGCTGCGGCTAAACTTTGCCAGCAGGTTCGCCAGGCGATTCCGGCAGCGATGGAAAAGACCGACAAAAGCCCGGTCACCGTTGCCGACTATGGCTCTCAAGCCTTGATATGTAAAGCCATCGGCGATATGTTTGGAGACGATCCGATCGTGGCCGAGGAAGATGCCGCAGACCTGTCTACTTCGGAAATGGCACCCCAGCTTGCCAAGGTCACGGACTACGTCAAAGAACTCGTTCCCGAAGCTACACCCGAGGCGGTGAAAAGCTGGATCGATCGGGGTAACGGCGAAGTCGCCCCCCGTTACTGGACTCTCGATCCCATTGATGGCACGAAAGGATTTTTGCGCCAAGACCAATACGCCGTCGCCTTAGCCTTGGTGGAATCGGGTCAAGTGAAAGTAGGCGTTCTGGCTTGTCCCGCCATGCCGCTCGAAAACGGCGAATGTGGGATATTATATGTCGCCGTGCGTGGAGAAGGGGCATTTATGGCTCCTTTAGCCGGTGGAGATCTCCAACCCATCCGAGTGGCCGATATTGGGGATGCGGCGAATCTTCGCTTTGTAGAAAGCGTGGAATCGGGACATGGCGACCAATCTCGCCAAAGTGCCGTGGCAAAAGCCGTCGGGATTACCGCCGACTCTCTACGGATGGACTCCCAAGCCAAGTACGGTGCGGTAGCATCGGGTCAAGCGGTTCTCTACTTGCGCTTGCCTTCTCCCAAGTCTCCCAACTACCGCGAAAAAATCTGGGATCACGCCGCTGGAACCATCGTTGTTGAAGAAGCCGGCGGACGGATTACGGATATGCACGGCAAACCCCTCGACTTTTCCATTGGGGCGAAGTTCGCCAACAATCAGGGTGTCGTGGTCAGTAACGGAACGATCCACGAGAAAGTTTTAGAGGCTTTAGCCTAGATTCTAAGGTAAGCGTTAGGGCACACGAGGTTCGGATTTTTCCAAGCTAAAGTAATATAGGCCCTAATGGGGAAAGGGAAAGTTCTATCTAGGCTGCGTGCCCGATCTCACTCGATCGCTTCCTCCCTTTCCCAACCGCAGGATTCGTTCGACTCGAATGCAATCTTCTGCAACCACTAGCCGGGGCATCTCACCATCCGATCTATACTGAACCCCAGCGTCGAATCACCCGTACCATGAACGAGTCCAGTCAAATTGGTTATCCGACCCTCGCATTATTTCTCTACGATTGGCGAGAAGACCTCGATCGCACCGAAGACGCGATTCGGCACAATCGCCATCGGTTTTGGCGCAAGATCGATCCCACACTGGATAAAGACGACGCTCGACTCGACGAGAACGACATTGCCCGATTAGAAAAATTTGCCGCCAAAGAAAAGCCCGAGGCGAGTGAAGTTTTCCTCTGGGAAGATACAACGGATTCAACGCAGTCCCAGATCGTACAAATTGGCGATACCTACGCCCTGCGAATGACCTCCCCTGGGGGAGATGAAACGGGATTAGATTTGGGGATGACCTCTCTCGATCGCTTACCCGCCCTTCAAAAAGAGATCGTTACCCAAATTAACCACCATCCGGGGGCCCGAGAACTCCAACCTCAAAAATACGGAACCATCGGTCAAACTTGGTTGCTGTGGGGACAGCTTCCAGGCAACCATCCCCAATCGATTTACGTCACCAAAGAGTGCTACGCGCAACTGTCACCCGGTCGAAAGTGGATGGCGAATAATATCGGGCAGGGGCGATTTTTTGGGGCGAACGTATATGAGTTGTGGCATCCACCCACGGACTGGCAGAACTTGGATCTCGAAAACTTGCATCAGCTGATTTTCTTGTTTCCACCCCGCCAGCCCATTGAAGCGATTCAATCCAAGATGAATCAGCTTTATCCCGACTTAACTCACCTTTTTTGCTATCGGCATAAAATCATCCGCGCTTATTTTGACAGTCGCGCCATCGAAAAGCAACTCACTGCAGATGCTCGGGAAATTAAAAGTCTCGAGCGTCAAGTCTTATCGAGTTACAAAGCCAAAAAGCTCGATAAGCAAGAGGTGGAACAGATATTTATCGAGCTACTGGAAATTTTTTCTCGATATTCTCAAGCCCTCAGCTTATTTGAATACCAAGCCAAACTCATCGAGCTGAATTTAATTAACTATACCAAGCGTCTGGAAAAGATTGCTCGATTAGATTCAGAAAGCCAGCTTGAGTTTCTCCATAAATTTGCTAGCACTGCGGTTGAAAGCTATCAACTCAAATTAACCGCCGAACATTCCCGATTCAAACTGGGATTGACTCCGATCGAAAATACGATCGCCACCCTACGATACTTGCTAGAACAGCAATCGGATCTGGCTCGGGAGAAACCCGAAAAAATTGTCCCCGCGATCGTGGCGGTGGGTATAGGTATGGCCGCAAGCAATGCAGTATTAATCGCGACGGCACTACTATCGACCTTTGGGGGTGGAGGATCTTTCTTGGGATTGAGTCTGAGTTTACCCATCGGTCTGGCAATTGGAGTCCTGACGTGGCAGTTTTTTAAGAAATAGGTCTTTATTGGTTGTTTCAAGTCTCTAGATCCTGGTGATGAGTGCTTAGCCCGCACTGACGTTAATTCATTTAAAATTCCTCTCCCCCTCTCGCACCACACTCCAAATTGCAGCGAGTAACAACCACCCAAGCAAATTAATTCGGGAGTCGAATAAGGTGACATCAACCAGATGAAAGAGTGCCATTGCCCCAAATGCGACGAGATAACTCAAAAAGATGAGGCGATCGGATGGCGGCGGGGTTGAAATTTCTAAACCTTCCTCTCCCGCTTCAGCGGGTACCGAAAGCGAATGCCACCGCGCCAAGAGTCGAACACCGCGAAACATAATCCAACCGGCCAGCCCAAATAACAGCAGCGTGGCGGGAATTCCCGTTTCCGCCGTCATCATCAATGCCAAGCTGTGGGGATGTCCCAACCACAATTCCTTTTGGGCTTCGTAGAGGGCAGTAAAACTTCGCAGACCCCAACCCGTCCAGGGCCGTTCTAAGGTAAGATTTCCTGCAAATTCCCACTGCGTCACCCGCAACAACGCATCGGGCCGGTCGGGGTAAAGACGATCGCTCAATCGCATCCAGAGATTATCCGGGACGATCGCCTGGAACCAAGATTGTAGGGGAGGCGGCGCAAACGATGCGCCCAAAACCACCCCCCCGTAAGCAGTAATGCCCAGCACTAGCGGGCGCAAACCTAAATACAACCCGTATACCAGACAGCCCAACACCGTCACCCCCCAAGCATTGCGGGAAGACGTCAGGACGATCGCGATTGCGTGGGAGACGAGCAAGCCGTTGAGAAACCGCCAGCGCCACCGTATCCCTCTGGCATAGCGCATTTCCTTCTGGGCGAGGGTTAACCCTCGCAGCGCCCGAAAGGTTTCGATCCACAACCCCAGTACTAAGAGAAAGACGATCGCACTGTAGTTGGCCAGAACGTTGGCATAGTCGAATACCGAGGCCATCCGTCCGGTTGGCGTACCTTCGGATTCGAGGGGCCAATTGACCACCATCCCCAAGTCGATCGGTCCGGTCCATCCGGAGAACATCTGCCCGATACCAATCAGAGCAACGGGTGCAGAGGCGATCGCCAGAATCCAAGACATCCGCCGCAATCGATCGGGGGTTCCCAGCAGCAAGCTAGCGGCGGCAAAAATGAAGATAAACGGCCAAAAATTAAATAAGCCCAAAAATGCCGACTCGGGATCGAGTGCCGTACTTGCGGACAGGACGAGTAACCCCAAGAACAGTGCAAATCCTTGATTGAGACGAGAGCAAACGATACTCTTAAAACGCTGTTTCCAAGTCCAAACCGTGGCAATAACGACCCCCAACCCTCCCAAAAATGGACTCAGGGGTAACAGGAGGAGTCCGATTTGGAGATATATCCAGGGTTTGTCAGAGTTGGATGGAGAATCAGATGAGAGCAATTGGGGCATGGAAGCTGGAAAAGCCGGTGCAATGAGCCACTGAACCGAAGACAAGTCAGGGGCGATCGCCTCTGGGCTAATATAAGCGGGCGAATAGATCTATTTTGACACTCTCTCGGTCTTAAGAGGGGGGAGATTGTTGGCGATCGCCTGGGGATCGAGATCGTTGGGGGGTAACTGTACGATAGCAACCGCCATACTCCTAACGAATGGTGTTAGGGAGCATCGGGGAGAGATGCAGGTGTGAGATCGGGTTATGCTAATACTCATGGCCACAGCTATACAATAAAAGCGATGCAACCCCAGCTCGATCGTATTGTCGAGCAACTGGTATCCAAATCGAGAGATTGGGAATCTAAAAAAACGACTGCTGAAAGTTTTATCCCCATCTCTCTAGGGTTCGACACTGACGATTTCTAGAGCTAAATCGAGGAGTTCGACAGCGCGATCGATTTCTCCGGCTTTGTTTAAACAGAGGGCGATCGACTTTAACGCTGAAGCTTTCACCTCGTCATTAGAAATTGTTTGGGTAAGTTGTAAAGCCTGTTGGATATCTCCCGTTCTAGCTGAGATGATAGCAATTGACTGTAGGGTCTGCACTTTTTTCTTCTCATCGGTCACTGTCTGGGTCAATTCCAAAGCTTGTTGAAAATTTCCCATTCTCGCCAAGGTTAAAGTAATTGACTGCAACGCACTGGATTTTTCCCAGTCGTCGATCATAAGATCGACCACTTGTAAAGCTTGTTGCAGGCTTCGGGCTGCGGTCAAAGTTTCGGCAATTGACTGTAAAGCCCACGCTTTGGCATCCTCATCGGAAATCGTCTCCGTCGCTTGTAAGGCTTGTTCGAGGTTTCCGGCTTCGGCCAAAGTTTCGGAAATATGCCACAACGCACTGGATTTTTCCCAGTTGTCGGCGATCGTCTCTGTTATTTGCAAGGCTTGTTGCAGGCTTCGAGCCTCAGCTAAAGCTATCGCGATCGACCCCAATGTCCTGGCTTTTGATTTGTCATGGATGATGGTGCGAGCGACTTGCAAAGCTTGTTGGATATCTCCCGCTTCGGCTAAAGCGATTGCTATCGACTCTAGCCCCCTGGCTTTTTCCCAGTTATCGGAGATGCTATTGGCGAGGGTCAAAGCTTGCTGAATGTCTCCAGCTTCAGCTAAAGTTACAGCGACCGACTCTAACGCTTCGGTTTTCGCCTTCTCATCACTAATTGTTCGAGCAACTGCCAAAGCTTTCTCAACTTTCCCTATTTTGACGTAAGCAGTAGCGATTTCAGTCAACATTCACATAGAGATGTCCTGACGACCTTTTTCAAGGTAGCTGAAATAATACACGACAAGATTGTTTTCCCTATCTCTCCCTCTTCAGTTCCACGCTCGGGCGCTTCCGAACTCCCTCTTCACCCCCGAGGAACACCACTGACTCTAAGGGCATCCGTCATCGTTTCGCAGTACGGCAACAACCCCAGCGTTTTGGGATTCACCGGTTCTGGATAGGTAAAATGCCGATAGTCCAGGCAAAAGCGATCCCAGGAGGCCATCTGGACTTTGAACAGAACGATGAAGAAATTGATGAGTTGAGGGAATAGGGGAATGCGGAAATAGGTCGATTTGCGTAAATAAGCACAGACTTCAGCAATGGCGCGATCGACCGTATAAGGCTGATTTCCCAGCACCCACTCCCGAGATTCCCCTGGAGGATTTTCCACCAGATAGCGCACCACTTCAGCAATATCCCGGCCGTGAATGAAGTGAAAACTACCATCGGCTTTGAAGAAGCGAATTAGATCGATCCATTTCACCACTTCCGGAATTCCCGAAGAGAGATGTGATGTGGGTTTGGTCTCGTCGCCGCCGAGAACCAAGGTGGGGAATAGGGTCGTGATGCGGGGATAAATTTTGAGGCGTGGCAGTTGTTTGAGGGCATCGTATTTAGAGCGAATGTAGTCAGTTCCCAAACGCGCGGCTT
>NZ_JADEXN010000343.1 GCF_015207075.1 Zarconia navalis LEGE 11467 | reverse complement strand
TCTAAGCGGCGTGCTAATGGGTCTAACGGTTGCGCCCTTTGAGCTATGGGGGCTGGCCTGGGTTGCCATCGTTCCTCTGTGGGTGTTGCTGGCGCGATCGCCCACTCGGGTGTGGGCTTTCTCCCTTTCCCTAGCATGGGGCATCGGCTACCACGCGATCGCCCTATTTTGGATTACCGGCGTGCATCCGATGACGTGGATGGGCGTACCCTGGCTGGCAAGTTTGGCGATTGCTCTGTTTTGTTGGGTTTTTATTACTCTCTGGGGAGCGATGTTAGTGGCAGTTTGGGGCTTGTTTCTATTTGAATTTCGAACGTCAACTTTCAAAATTCGTCCTGGAAAGTTAATGGAGAGAGAAACGGAAATCGATCGCTTGCCGAAAACAAAATTTCCAGTCAAGGGCGATCGCGTTACTCCCGTCCTAAGCATTTTAGTGGGAACGGCACTGTGGTGCATTCTCGAAAGCTTGTGGAGTGCGACCCCCCTCTGGTGGCCCTGGCTGGGATTAACTCAAAGCCCTCACAATTTAGTCATTTTACATCTAGGGCAACTCTCGGGCCCGAGTACTGTAGCTGCAGCGATCGTGGCGGTGAATGGGTTCCTTGCCGAGGCTTGGATCGCCCGATTTTCTCTCTTTTCCCAGATGGCGATCGAACACAGAAAGGCGATGGCGCGCGGGTATTCGATCGTCGCAGCAGCGATCCTCATCGGTTCCCACGGACTGGGGTTTTGGCTGTTCGATCGACCCCTTGAAGAATCCCCAGAAACCGCCCTGAAAGTGGGTATTATTCAAGGTAATATTCCCAATGAAATTAAACTGTATCCGGGGGGAATTCGTCGGGCGCTCGAAGGTTATGTCAGTGGCTATCGAACCCTTGCCGATGAAGATGTTGAAGTCATTCTCACCCCAGAAACCGCATTACCCGTACTCTGGACGCAAGCCAACCGATTTCGTCGAGATTCTCCCGCCGGACATTTATATCGAGCGATTTTGGAACGGGGCGTTCCCATTTGGATTGGAGGATTTGGGTTAGAAGAAAGCGAGGGTTCAAATAATTTTACCAATAGCTTATTTTCCGTCGATGGCGATGGAAAAACAAGCGGTCGCTACGACAAAATTAAGCTCGTTCCCTTAGGAGAATACATTCCTTTTGAAAACCTCTTGGGCCAAATTATCGATCGCCTTTCCCCCCTCGATGCCCATTTAGTGGCTGGAGAACCGGGGCAAACCTTCGACACCCCTTTCGGACGGGCGATCGTTGGGATTTGTTACGAGTCGGCATTTCCCCAGCACTTCCGGCGACAAGCAGCTGCGGGGGGCGAATTTATTCTCAGTGCTGCGAACAACGCCCACTACGCCGAGTCTATGCCAGCCCAACACCATGCCCAGGACGTGATGCGGGCGATCGAAACCGATCGCCCGGCGGTGCGGGCAACTAATACTGGATATTCGGCGATCGTCGACCCCCATGGAAAAACCCTGTGGCAGTCCGGGATTAATACCTATCAAGTGCGTGCAGATACTATCTATCGACGCACAACTCAGACGCTATACGTGCGCTGGGGAAATTGGCTGGTTTGGATGTTGGGAATTTTGGGGGCGATCGCGATCGGATGGCAGGTCTATTGGAAAGACGATCGCTTGTAGGGGTAGTGCCCCCGTTTCTCGACGGGAGACAACCCATCCATGAAATTTCTGTCAAACCCTACACCGAAAGCCCCACTTCAATCTCACCCAAAAATTGCCTGCCGACAATTTACTAGTCACTCTGGGTCTAATCTGTTAGTCTAACTTAAATAAGTCTTGGGAACAGTAACAATAGTGGATATTTCAATTGGGCGAGGCAAGACTGCTCGCCGAGCCTACGGAATTGACGAAATTGCCCTCGCGCCGGGAGCGCGTACCCTCGATCCGACCCTTGCGGATACGAGTTGGACCATTGGCGGGATCGATCGGGAAATCCCGATTATTGCCAGTGCGATGGATGGCGTCGTCGATGTCCGTATGGCTGTCTTACTCTCAGAGTTAGGGGCGTTAGGGGTTTTAAACCTCGAAGGAATTCAAACCCGCTACGACGATCCCAATCCGATTCTCGATCGCATCGCCGGGGTAAGCAAAACAGAATTTGTCACCCTCATGCAAGAACTTTACGCCAAGCCGGTTCAACCGGAACTGATCGAACGGCGGATTGCAGAAATTAAAAGCCAGGGGGGAATTGCCGCCGTGAGTTTGACTCCTGCCGGTGCGGTTAAATACGGCTCGACCGTTGCTGCATCTGGAGCGGATCTCGTTTTCGTGCAGGCAACGGTGGTTTCTACCGCTCACTTATCGCCAGAGTCGGTGAGTCCCCTCGATTTAGCGGGCTTCTGCCAAGAAATGCCCATGCCTGTGGCTTTGGGGAACTGCGTCACCTACGATGTCACCTTACAACTCATTAAAGCTGGGGCGGCTGCTGTCCTGGTGGGCATCGGACCGGGGGCGGCTTGTACCTCTCGCGGCGTCCTCGGCGTGGGGGTTCCCCAAGCGACTGCCGTTGCCGACTGTGCCGCCGCGCGGGATGACTTCTTCAACGAAACGGGCAAGTACGTTCCCGTAATTGCCGATGGTGGTTTGATTACCGGGGGCGATATCTGTAAAAGTATTGCCTGCGGGGCTGATGGCGTGATGATCGGTTCTCCCATCGCTCGGGCGGCCGAAGCGCCGGGACGGGGCTACCATTGGGGAATGGCAACTCCGAGTCCGGTCTTACCGCGCGGAACCCGCATCAACGTGGGCACCACTGGAACCATCGAGCAAATTCTCCGAGGACCGGCAGGGCTCGATGATGGCACTCACAACTTCCTGGGGGCGGTGCAAACGAGCATGGGAACCCTGGGGGCAAAAAACCTGAAAGAAATGCAGCAAGTGGAAGTGACGATCGCACCTTCGCTATTGACTGAAGGTAAAGTTTACCAAAAGGCTCAGCAACTGGGGATGGGTAAATAAGAAAAGCCGGGCAAAGGATCGGGGAATGTCGTCATTCGCTTTTCCCCCGTTACCTTTGCCTCATTGGTGAATGCTTTTTGAACCTGTTTGTTAAGCTCAGACGATAGATAATCTCTAGTACAAGGCGGCGGGAGTCTAACTACCATTTCTCTAATCGAGTGTCCCGATCGTGGTGTATCCGGCGGAACTAATGGTGGGTGAATTCCCGCCCTCGTGTACTAGACTTCTCGATCTCGATTGTCTTCGTAATGCATTGGACTTTGGACGTTGAAACTCGATCGACGATCGTAGTTTTCGTGAAGGTAGACCCCAACCCACTTAAACGGGATAGGCACGGAGGCACGACCCCTACAGGGTTAAAAATTTTTTGAGTCCACTGTTTGTGGGGTCAATGTTTCTGTAAGCCACTATAAATCGATCGCTGAAGTTTGAAGTTGAAACGAGCTATGTCAAGGAATTATGCTCGGAGATTAGTTTTTCGACTCTTGCTTCATCAATGCGAGTGGTGAATCTTTTCGCTTCGTGTATATCGCGGGTTGTTTTGGCAACGTTAAATGCCGAACCCACAGAAAAAAGCAATCCCATCCCCATAAAACCCTTCGTCCAATTATCGGTGGGTAGATAAATGATACCGACGGTTGTCGCACAGATCGCAAGAATGAAGGAAGCCCAAGCTTGAAAAATCCAAGCATCACTATGAGAAGACTTTGTATATTTTTCTTGCATAATTATCCTCCTAAAATGAAGAAGTAGCGGTTGGGGGCAACTCACTCGATAATTTCACAAAGTTCGAGCAATTTCCTCTCAGATCGGGACACTTTTTTAAGTGGATAGTACCCGACAGGGGGTAAGGTTAAAGCTCGATCGTGCCGATCGAGCTTTTTGGGTTTATTGCTTTGACTACTTTCTTAAGTCGATTCAACGATCGATCGTTCAGAATTCCTTAAAAAAATGATACCCAGTTCGCTTAAATACTTCTTATTAAAATTTGTATAATTTTAGGCACAAGCGATTCTTTATTGTCAGTAATTATCTCAAATTCATATTATTGATTGCGAAAAACTTAAAAATATTTACAAACTCAAACTCGAGGTCGTTTTTTGAATATGTAACGTTTGTTGAAGATCGACTTGAGTGAAGACAGCAAATGCGAATTGTCCCCTCGAGATCGTAAAATCAATGAAGTAACGCGCGCCAAAGATGCCCGAACCGTGATTCCAGAACAGACTCCCCCAACATCAATCGATTTCCCGCTTTCTCTAATCGAGAAAGTGCATCGCTGGTTGCGACGAGTGCGCCTGCTGTTGCTCGTCCCGATCGCCCTTCTGGGTCTATCGGGCTGCGTGCGCTACGATGTGGGGGTCAACTTCGACAGCCAAACTCACGGCACGATCGTCCAACAGATCGAGCTGTCCGAAAGGCTCGCTAATTTGAGTGCCGGTACGGTGCAAGACTGGCTTGATAGCATCGAGCAACGCGCTCGTCACCTGCACGGAAAAACCAAGCGAACGACCGACCGCGAAATCCTCGTTACCATTCCCTTCAATAACGGCGCAGAACTCGTCGAAAAATTTAATGGCTTTTTCAACCCCGAAGAGGACAGCTCTCAGGCGGGGGAACGGGACGGGTCGCAATTACCAAAACTGGCCTCTCATCTAAGCCTCAAGCAGTATAACTGGATCTTTGCCCTGCACGATCGCTTGAGTTTAGATCTCGATTTGCGGGCGCTGGGCACCATTTCCGACGGCGATCGCGTCATCGTCACACCAGATTCGATCGTCGATTTGAGCTTCCAACTCAACACCCCTTGGGGAGCTACCCGCGTCCAGGCCGATGGCAAGAAGATCGATCTCGCCAGCGATACCGACGATCGACAATTGGCATGGCATCTGGAGGCGGGGCAACTCAACCATCTCGAAGCCGTCTTTTGGGTTCCCAGTCCCATCGGCATCGGTACGGCCCTCATCGTCGCCCTCGTCATCGCGGGGAACTTTCTCAAATATCGCCTTTTGCCGGCCTGGGGACTCGACCGCAGACCCCGCAACCCGCGCCGTCCCCAAACTCCCTAATAGATCGCCTTTACAACACGATCGCAAAATCCTCCACCCCGATCGCGTTCGCGTTCACTCCTTCGAGGAGAATCGAGAGTCCATCAGCAGTAATTTGGGTATTGCTTCCCACCTGAGCGACCGTCAGATCGTCGAAGCTCAACCCATCTTTGAGACCGATGACATCTTGATTGTTCGTAAAGTCGGCGACCGTATCGTTTCCGTCTCCCGGTCGGAAGTCGAAGCGATCGACTCCACCACCGCCCCGAAGACTATCTAACCCGCGATCGCCGATGAGGACATCATTATTGCTACCGCCGATGAGGACATCATTTCCTTGACCGCCGTGGAGGGTATTGTTGCCATCCCCACCCACGAGGATATCAATTCCTTGATTCCCAAACAGCTCGTCATCTCCCGCTTGACCGTGGAGGCAATCGTTACCCAGGTTACCCAAAATTACATCGTTTCCCTCACCGCCGATCGCCCCATCGTTGTCTTGTCCGGCGAAAATTAAATCGTCTCCCGTACCTCCATCGATAAAGTCAATACCGGAATTCCCGAAAATGACATCGTCGCCATTTTCCCCCAGCAGATGATCGTTACCCAACTCTCCAGCAAGGATGTCGTCGCCCGAGTTACCGTTGACCCCATCATTTTCTCGTCCGGCAAAAACGCGATCGATCCCATCCCCAGTGACAATGACATCTCGACCCTGATTGCCGAAAATCAGATCGTCACCGGCACTACCCAAGAGCTTGTCGGTGTCGGCAAAACCCACAAGTCCGGCGAACTCAGCATTACGCGCATCGAGGGTATTGGGATTCTCATCCCCGAAAAGAAGACCTCCACCTAAGGTATCGCCAGTCAAATTGAGACTGGGGAAAATCAACAGATTGTTCACCAGTTGGCAGGCATCGTAGTTAGGGTCGGGGGGAATGCTGCTATCGGGTAGCTCGATTATCTGACGAGATG